>NZ_JAAKNE010000076.1:0-21326 GCF_049170755.1 Aeromonas sp. 604176 | reverse complement strand
TCGGAGACCGCGTTGGCCTCGCACACCAGCACCTCGGCGGCCTGACGGATCTGGGTCAGGCAGGCCCCCATCACCTGCGGCTGGCAGCGCAATGAGTAGGGATCCTGCACCTTCTCGCATTTGTGATGGGACATGCCGATCTCGCTGCCATCCACCAGCAGGTGGCGATAGCAGGCGGCCGCGTCGATCTGGCCACGCTGACCGCGCACCGCGTGGATGCGGGCATCGAACGGCCGTCGGCTGCCAAGGGCAGCCTCCACACTCATAGCACCTATGGTGATGGCACCAGCGAACAGATCCTCAGCATGGAACAGCCCTTCCAGCGCGAAGGCAGTGCTCGCCTGAGTGCCGTTAAGCAGCGCCAATCCTTCTTTGGGTGCCAGCGCGATAGGCTCGAGCCCGGCAATTTTCAGCGCTGTAGCGGCATCGATCAGCTCGCCCTTGTGGCGGGCCTTGCCCTCCCCGATCAGCAGGCAGCTCATATGAGCCAGCGGCGCCAGATCGCCGGAGGCACCGACGGATCCCTTCTTCGGCACCACCGGATAGACTTCAGCGTTGATGAGGGTCATCAAGGCCTCAATCACCGTCAGTCGGATGCCGGAGAAGCCGCGCGCCAGCGAGTTGAGCTTGAGCACCATCATCAGCCGCACGGTAGCGTCATCCATGTACTCGCCAATCCCTGCCGCGTGGGAAAGCACGATGGAGCGCTGAAGCTCGTCCAGCTGCTCCACCGGAATGCGGGTGTTGGCCAACAGGCCAAAGCCGGTGTTGATGCCATACACCACCCGGTTCTGCTCGATCACCTTGGTAACCACAGCTGCGGAGGCGTGGATCCCCGGCAGCGCGGCCGGATCCAGTGAAACATGTACCGGCTCGCGGCTGACGCGGCGCAGGGTGGCAAGATCCAGCTCGCCCGGAGTAATAGTCAATTCAAACATGGTGTTACACCTTTCCTTTGACACCGTTGGCGCCGTCAATCATCGGCAGATCCAGTTTCGCCTCATGGGCACAGTTGATGGCAATCTCGTAGCCGGCATCCGCGTGGCGCATCACCCCGGTGGCCGGATCGTTGCGCAGCACCCGACCGACGCGGCGGGCCGCGTCATCGGAGCCGTCACAGACGATCACCACGCCGGAGTGCTGGGAGAAGCCCATACCGACCCCGCCGCCGTGGTGCAGGGAGACCCAGGTCGCGCCACCAGCTGTGTTGAGCAGGGCGTTGAGCAGCGGCCAGTCGGAGACGGCATCGGAGCCATCCATCATCGACTCGGTCTCGCGGTTCGGGCTCGCCACCGAGCCGGAATCCAGATGGTCGCGGCCGATGACGATGGGGGCTTTCAGCTCGCCGTTTTTCACCATCTCGTTGAAGGCCAGACCGAGCCGCACCCGATCCTTGACCCCGACCCAGCAGATCCGCGCTGGCAGCCCCTGAAACGCGATGCGCTCGCGGGCCATGTCGAGCCAGTTGTGCAGGTGAGGATCATCCGGGATCAGCTCTTTCACCTTCTGATCTGTCTTGTAGATATCTTCCGGATCGCCGGAGAGGGCCACCCAGCGGAACGGGCCTATCCCCTCGCAAAACAGCGGGCGAATGTAGGCGGGGACGAAGCCGGGGAAGTCGAAGGCGTTCGCCACCCCCTCCTCCAGCGCCATCTGGCGAATGTTGTTGCCGTAATCCAGAGTCGCCGCGCCGCGCTCTTGCAGGGTCAGCATCGCCTCCACCTGACGGGCCATGGAGCGACGAGCGGCCAGATTCACCTCCTGCGGGGCACTCTGCTGCAGCTCGCGCCACTTGGCCACGCTCCAGCCCTGCGGCAGGTAGCCGTGCACCGGGTCGTGGGCGGAGGTCTGGTCGGTCACCACGTCAGGGGTGATGCCACGGGCCACCAGCTCGGCGAACACATCGGCGGCGTTGCCGAGCAGGCCGACGGAGATGGCGGTGCCGCCCTGTTTGGCCTCTTCGATCATGGCCAGCGCCTCATCCAGGCTGTGAGCCTTCTTGTCCACATAGCGGGTGCGCAGACGAAAATCGATGCGGGTCTCGTCACACTCGACGGCGATCATCGAGAAGCCAGCCATGGTGGCGGCCAGCGGCTGGGCGCCGCCCATACCGCCGAGACCACCAGTGAGGATCCAGCGCCCTTTGGGTTCACCGTTGAAGTGCTGATTGGCCACCGCGAAGAAGGTCTCGTAAGTACCCTGCACGATCCCCTGAGTGCCGATGTAGATCCATGAACCCGCGGTCATCTGGCCGTACATCATCAGGCCCTTCTTATCGAGCTCGTTGAAGTGCTCCCAGTTGGCCCAGTGCGGCACCAGATTGGAGTTGGCGATCAGCACCCGCGGCGCATCCTTGTGGGTCTGGAACACCCCGACCGGCTTGCCGGATTGCACCAGCAGGGTCTGATCCTCCTCCAGCCGGGTCAGCACCTCGACGATCTTGTCAAAGCAGGCCCAGTTGCGGGCAGCGCGACCGATGCCGCCATAAACCACCAGCGACTGGGGATGCTCGGCCACCTCGGGATCCAGGTTGTTCATCAGCATCCGCAACGGCGCCTCGGTGAGCCAGCTCTTGGCGGTCAGTTCGGTGCCGCGCGGGGCACGGATCACGCGGTTCGGATCATTACGGGGATCCTGCTGTTGCACAGACATACACACTCCTTGTTGTATCAATAGGGTGCCTTCGGCGATATGCGGCCAAAGGGTTAACGGGTCAACAGATGAACCAGTCGCGCGGCCACGCGGGCACTGCGGTTGTCCTGATCCAGCGTCGGGTTATACTCGGCCAGATCGGCGAGCCTCAGCTTGCCGCTGGCCCGGATATGGGCAATGAGCGGTTCGATCACCGCCAGCTCCACGCCGCGGGCGGCGGGGGCGCTCACTCCCGGCATCACGGCCGCCGGCAGCACGTCGAGATCGATGGTCAGATAGAGGTGATCACAATCGGCGATAAAGGCATCCAACCCGCTTAGCAAGGTGGGCAGAGCACGCTCGCTCATGGCTTCATCTTTCACATACCAGACCCCCAACTCGTCGGCCCGTGCAAACAGCGCCTGGGTATTGGCGGTCTCGGCCACCCCGAGGCAGGCGTAGCGAAACGGTGTGCCCTGAGCGGCGCACTGCTCGGCGATCTGGAAGAAGGGGGTGCCGGAGCTGGCCTGCTCTTGCTTCATGCGCAGGTCAAAGTGAGCATCGAGGTTGATAATGCCGACCTTGCCACTGCCACCCAGATGACGGTTAAGGCCGCTCCAGCTGCCGAAAGCCACCTCGTGACCGCCCCCCAGCACCAGCGGGAAGTGGCCCAAATCGAGCGCAGCGGCGACCCGCTCGGCCAGATGGCCGTGGGCGGCGTCGAGATTGCCATCGGTACAGCTCACATCCCCACCATCATAGACGGGGCGACTCAGATGCCAGGCGGTGTTGGCCAGCAGCTTGCGCACCGCTTGCGGCGCACCGGCGGCGCCGACACGCCCCTTGTTGCGGCGTACCCCTTCATCGCAAGCAAAACCGAGCAGTACCACACCGGCAGCCTCTTGTGCCCCGGCGGTCAAGGGCTGCACCTTGTCATGCCAGCGCAGGGCCAGTTCGCCATCTTCCGGATCCTGCCGCCCCTGCCAGAGCGACATGTCGATCGGGTTGAACTTATCCATGGAGGGTCTCCTCGCCGTGGAAGATGCGGGCTGCCAGCTGATCGACGCCGACCATGTAGCTCAGCTCGGCCGGATGGGCGCAGTGCCAGATCAGAAAATCAGCCGCCATGCCCACCCTGAGCTGGCCAAAGCGATCCTGCTCGCCGAGCGCTTTGGCGGCGTGACGGGTCACCCCGACCATGGCCTCCAGCGGGGTCAGGCCAAACAGGGTGCAGGCCATGTTCATCGCCATCCGCAGCGAGACGATGGGGGCGGTACCCGGGTTGATGTCGGAGGAGACCGCCATCGCCACCCCCGCCTTGCGCAAGGCGGCAACCGGCGGCAGCTTGGTCTCTTTGAGGAAGTAGAAGGCAGTGGGCAGCAAGGTGGCGACCACGCCACGGTGGGCCAGCGCCAGGATCCCTTCCGGATCCAGATACTCCAGATGATCCACCGAGAGGGCGCCGAAGTTGGCAGCGAGCGTGCTGCCACCGAGATTGGAGAGCTGATCCATATGCCCCTTCACCGGCAGGCCATATTGATCCGCCGCCAGATAGACCTGCTCGGTCTGGGCCAGCGAGAAGCCGATGTGCTCGCAGAAAACATCTACCGCATCGGCCAGACCCGCCTCGGCGGCTGCCGGAATAATCTCTTGGCAGATGGTCTCGACCCAGCTGTCGGGATCGTCGCGATACTCCGGCGGCACCGCATGGGCCGCCAGCAGGGTGGTTTTGACCCGGATCGGCAACGCCTCTCCCAGTCGGCGGGCCACCCGCAGCATCTTGAGTTCGTCATCCAGCGTCAGGCCATAGCCGGACTTGATCTCCACCGTGGTAACCCCTTCGCGGATCAGGGATGTCACCCTCGGCAACGCTAGCTCGAACAGTTGCTCTTCGCTGGCGGCACGGGTCGCACGCACCGTGCTGATGATGCCACCGCCCCGACGGGCTATCTCGGCATAGGGCACCCCCTGCTGACGAAGCTCGAACTCTTCGGCACGGCTGCCGGCGAAGATGAGGTGTGTATGGCAATCGATAAGGCCGGGGGTGACCAGCTTGCCCTGCATATCCTGCCAGTGAGCAGGATGGGGCCCCTTAAGCTCGGCCATCGGCACCAGCGCGTGGATCTTGCCATCCTTCACGCCGATGGCGTGGAGCGGCAGCAGGCCGTAGTCGGCCAGCTCATCATTCAGGGTAGCGGGCGTCACGTTGAGCCAGACCCGCTCGCAGTTCAACAGTTCCTTGTTCATAGCGACCTCAAATGTATATACATATCCTTATAGTCGATCTCTATGACGAAAGAAAGAGCGAAGTTCACATCCTGATAACAGCATCGAACTTAGAGTTTAAGCACAAAAAGCCCACCAAGAGGTGGGCTTTGCAAAATCGAGTTGTATATACATTCACTCCAGCTGAGTCTTGGAGCTGAGCTTGTAGCGGGAACCGGGAGAGAGCAAACGGGCATAGGAGACCAGATGCCCCTCCGACCAGGTACGCCGGTGCAACAACAGGCAGGGGGAATCTACGCGGATCTGCAACAATCCCGCCTCACCGGCGCTGGGCAACACGGCTTCCACCACGTGCTCCATCTCGGAGAGGGGGCAGACATCCATCAGATAGCGGTTGGGAGTCTGTTGGGTAAAATCCTGCTCACCATAGCCCGGCAAACGCCCGGCATCGACGAAGCGCTCCTCCAGCTGCAACGGCTCCCCATCGGCCTGATGGACGATCAAGCTGTGAAAGATGGGGGCGCCAACCCGCAGTCCCAGCTGTACCGCCACCTTCTCGTCGGCGGCCAGTCGCTGCAGCCGGATCACCCGGGCGCTGTACTCACCGCCACGCTCGGCGATCTCGTCGGCAATATTGCGAATAGCCAGCAGCGGTGACTCGGTGCGCCTGTCCGCCACGAAGCTGCCGGAACCGGCGGTACGCACCAGCCACCCTTCCGCCACCAGTTCCCGCAGCGCCCGGTTGACCGTCATCCGGCTCACGGTGAACTGCTCGCACAGGGCCGCTTCGGTCGGGATCCTGTCCCCCGCCTGATAGTGGCGTTCGCGGATCCCGTCCAGAATATGCTGCTTGATCTGCAGATAGAGGGCTGGCGCCACCATGAAGCTCCCTAGCGCCGACGGTGGGGCGGACGCATGTCCGGCCAGGCACGATAGACATCGGGGATCTGATCCGGGCCGCTGATGCAGAGATCGAGATCGTGCAGCAAGCCATCCTTGATCCCGTAGATCCAGCCGTGAACGGCCAGCTCCTGCCCCTTGCGCCAGGCGTTCTGGATGATAGTGGTGTGGCAGACGTTGGCGACCTGTTCGGCCACGTTCAGCTCGCACAGGTAGTCGAAGCGCTCGTGCTCATCCTCGATGGCCTCGAGCTCTTCACCGTATTTGAAGTAGACATCCTTGATGTTGCGCAGCCAGTTGTCGATGAGACCCAGCTCCTGATTCTGCATCGCGGCCTTGACGCCGCCGCAGCCATAGTGACCGCAGACGATGATGTGCTTCACCTTGAGCACTTCTACCGCGTATTGCAGCACGGAGAGGCAGTTGAAATCGGTATGTACCACCAGATTGGCGACGTTGCGGTGGACGAAGACATCCCCCGGCAGCAACCCCATCAGCTGGTTGGCGGGGACCCGGCTGTCGGAACAACCAATCCAGAGGTATTCGGGGGCCTGCTGGGCAGAAAGAGTGGCAAAGAAAGCGGGATCTTCGGCTTTGATCCGTTCGGCCCACTCACGGTTGTTGGTAAACAGGTCGTTCAACAGTTTCACTTCTGCTCTCCCTAATGTGGCAGTGGCGGCAACATAACACACTCAAGGGTAACCAAAGCAAGGCCGACCAGATCCCTGCGAAACAAAAACAGGGCCATCAGGCCCTGTTTTTATGAGAGGAAGCATCAGGCTTCCATGGCATCTTTCAGCTTCTTGAGTGCGTTTTTCTCAAGCTGGCGCACACGCTCGGCAGAGACGCCGTAGGTATCGGCCAGCTCCTGCAGAGTGGTCTTGCTGTCATCATCGAGCCAGCGGGCGCGGATGATGTGCTGGCTGCGCTCATCCAGGGTGGCAAGGGCCGAGCTCAGGCGACGGGTCGCGTGATCGTCCCAGTTGTCATTCTCGATGGTCGCGGCCAGATCGGAGGATTTGTCCTCCAGATAGTGAACCGGAGCGAAACCGCCCTCTTCTTCATCATCACCAACCAGATCGAACGCCTGATCGTAGTTGGCCATCCGCGCTTCCATCTCGGTCACGTCAGCGGCAGAGACGCCGAGATCGGCCGCCACGGCCTGAACCTCTTCGTGGTTCAGCCAGCCCAGACGTTTTTTGGATTTGCGCAGGTTGAAGAAGAGCTTGCGCTGGGCCTTGGTGGTCGCCACCTTGACCATGCGCCAGTTGCGCAGGACATATTCGTGGATTTCGGCCTTGATCCAGTGCACGGCAAAGGAGACCAGACGCACGCCGACCGTCGGGTCGAAGCGCTTGACCGCCTTCATCAGGCCGATGTTGCCTTCCTGAACCAGATCGGCCTGAGGCAGGCCGTAACCGGCATAACTCTTGGCGACATGAACGACAAAGCGCAGGTGCGACATAACCAGCTGACGAGCAGCCTCGAGATCGCCATCCTGCTGCAAACGCTCAGCCAGTTCACGCTCTTCCTCTGCGCTCAGCACAGGAATAGAGTTTACTGCCTGGATATAGCCTTCCAGACTACCTTGCGGAATCAGAGCCATAGTGCGCTGCAATGAAGTTCCCATCTGTTACCTCTTACTTTTCAATCGAATCAGTCTAACACCCTGAGAGGGTCTGTCTACTGACCGGATGCCATTCTGCGGCGTGTATCAAAGAACATGCCCAGTTTTAGACCGGCTTATCTTAAGCCTGCAGGATGAATCATGAATGAACAGTCAAAAAAAGGGGGTCACAATGAAGGACCCCCGAAAAGTAGCATGCTAAGTCCATTGTTGCGGAGCTCGCAACCTTCACATGCTTGCCAAGTCTGACGAGCAAGGCAGAGGGGCCACACCCGTATAAATGCTTCAGCTTTAATAGACTGCTTATAAATCAGAAGGTTCCACGGACCCAGCAAAGATCCGGAAGATCGCCGCTATTCAGAATACTCTGACTAAGGGGGTCAAGCCAGAAACGGAGCCTCTATTACTTGATCCACCTCTCAAAATCCAGCGATTTACTTTGATAATAAATTAATCAGGATGGCTCTATATCTCGAATGTGACGATGAACCGAAAACCAGGAAGCAATCAGCCCCAGCAAGGCCCCCAGCAGGATCAGGTTCACCCCGTCCACCAGACCCATGCCAACCAGCCGGAAGTTACTGTTATACAAGCCCGCAAGCTCCTTCACCACCCCTTCGCTCCAGATCACCATCACTTCGGTCAGCCACCATGCCAGCATGCCGCCGATCACCCCGAACCAGATGCCGGTATAGAGGAAAGGGCGATGGATGAAGGCATCGGTTGCCCCCACCAGCTTGAGCACCTCGATCTCTGAGCGCTGGTTGAGGATGTTGAGACGCAGGGTGTTGCCGACGATCAGCAGCACGGCGGAGAGCAGCAGCACGGCGATACCGGTAATGGTGTGACGCAGCAGGTTCATGATCCCCTGCAGGCGGGTCAGCCACTGCAGATCCAGCTTGCCCTGCTCGACCCCATCCTCATTGTTTAGCTTGCCGAGCAACTCGGCGGCCCCTTCCGGATTCTGCCAGCGCGGATCCGGAATGACGCTCAGCACCGGCGGTAGCGGGTTGCTGTCCAGATAATCGAGGGCATCGCCGAAACCGGAGATCTCGCGAAACTCCCGCAACGCATCGTCACGGCTCAGGTAGGTGACCGAATCCACCTCGGGATAGAGCAGGATCCTGTGCTGCAGATCGAGAATGCTCTGCTCCGGCAGATCCTTGCGCAGATAGAGGGAGATCTGGGAGCTGTTCTGCCAGCTCCCCTCCACCACCTCGGCGTTTTTCAACAATACGTGGAAGCAGGAGGGCAACGCCAGACTGACACCGAGCACCGCCAGCGTCATCAGGGAGGCGAGCGGATTTCGCCACAGCTCCCCGAGACTGGCAAACGCCTGCCGCACATGGTCAACCCCGTACATCATCAGACGACGCAGCGGTGGTTGTTTATGACGAACAATAGCCATCAGAGCTCCTCCCCGGCCGAATACATGCGACCCGCCTTGAGGGTCAGGGTGCGATAGCGCATGCGGGCGATCAGCCCCAGATCGTGAGTAGCAATCAGTACAGAGACCCCAAAATTGTTGAACTCCTGAAATAGCCGCATGATATCCATGGAGAGCTGGGGATCCAGGTTGCCGGTCGGTTCATCCGCCAGCAGCAGCGGCGGCTTGTTGACGATGGCACGGGCGATGCCGACCCGCTGCTGTTCACCCCCGGAGAGCATCCGCGGCTGGTAACGCTCCTTGCCGAGCAGCCCCACCTTGTCCAGCGCCGCCGCCACGCGCTTGTTGATATCGGCGTGGCTGTAGCCATCGATCACCAGCGGCAGCGCCACGTTGTCAAACACGGTGCGGTCCATCAGCAGGCGGTGATCCTGAAAGATCATCCCGATCTGGCGGCGAACATAGGGGATCTGGCTGCGCTGGATATGGCTGACATCATCACCATGAAAGAAGACGCGACCATCGGTTGGACGCTCCATCACGCTGATCAGTTTGAGGAGGGTACTCTTACCCGCCCCCGAGTGCCCGGTCAGAAAGGCCATCTCTCCCTTGCGCAGGTGAAAGCTGACCTTTTGCAGCGCCTGATGGCCGCCGCTGTATACCTTGCTGACCTTGTCAAAACGAATCATAACGGTTCCCTGAAATTGACAAACCCCGACCGGAGTCGGGGCATGGAACACTTACTCATCACGGCAGAGCTGACTCATCACGGCCGGACTTATTCATCGCGGCTGAAGAGCGCCTCGATGAAGTCGTTGGCAACGAAGGGACGCAGATCGTCGATCCCCTCGCCCACCCCGATATAGCGGATCGGGATCTGGAACTTGTCGGCCACCGCAAAGATGACGCCGCCCTTGGCGGTGCCATCCAGCTTGGTGAGGGTGATACCGGTCAGGCCCACTGCCTCGCTGAACAGCTTGGCCTGGCTCAGGGCGTTCTGGCCGGTGCCGGCATCCAGCGTCAGCATGATCTCGTGGGGCGCCTCTTCATCCAGCTTCTTCATCACCCGCACCACCTTCTTGAGCTCCTCCATCAGGTTGCTCTTGTTCTGCAGGCGACCGGCGGTGTCGGCGATCAGCACGTCAGCCCCGCGGGAGCGGGCGGCCTCGATAGCGTCATAAATGACAGAAGCGGAATCGGCGCCAGTGTGCTGGGCAATCACCGGAATGTTGTTGCGCTGACCCCAAACCTGCAGCTGTTCGACCGCTGCGGCACGGAAGGTGTCACCCGCCGCCAGCATCACGCTCTTGCCTTCAGCCTGGAACTGCTTGGCCAGCTTGCCGATGGTGGTGGTCTTGCCGACGCCGTTTACGCCGACCATCAGGATCACATAAGGCTTCTTGCTGGTGTCGATCACCAGCGGCTGTTCGACCTTGGCCAGCATCTCGCCCATGTCCTGCTTGAGCAGGCCGTAGAGCGCCTCGGCATCCTTGAGCTGCTTGCGATCCGCGTGCTGCACCAGCCCCTCGATGATACGAGTAGTGGTATCCACACCGAGATCGGCGGTCAGCAGCTGGGTTTCCAGCTCTTCAAAGAGCTCATCGTCGATCTTCTTGCCACGGAACAGGCCGAAGAAACCGGAGCCGATATTCTCCTTGGTGCGTACCAGACTGCGCTTGAGGCGAGCAAAGAAGCCCTCCCGCTGCGGTTTGTCCTGGGTGTCGTCGTCCACCTTGGCGGCCAGCGGCAGAGCGGCCAGGGCGGCGGCCTCAGCCTCCATCGCGGCGACCAGGCGCATATCTTCCGCGCGTTGGGCCTCTTTGGCGATACGGGCTTCTTCAGCAGCCTGAGCTTCGACAGCAATGCGAGCCTCCTCCGCAGCGCGAGCTTCAGCAGCAATGCGAGCTTCTTCCGCAGCGCGGGATTCGGCAGCGATGCGAGCCTCTTCCGCGGCGCGAGCTTCAGCAGCGCGAGCTTCAGCAGCAATGCGAGCCTCTTCCGCGGCGCGAGCCTCGGCAGCAATGCGAGCTTCTTCCACAGCGCGGGCTTCGGCGGCGATACGAGCCTCTTTTGCAGCGCGGGCTTCGGCGGCAATGCGAGATTCTTCCGCGGCGCGAGCCTCGGCGGCGATACGAGCATCTTCCGCGGCACGGGCTTCGGCAGCAATGCGAGCCTCTTCAGCAGCGCGGGCTTCGGCAACGATACGAGCCTCTTCGGCTGCCTTGACCTCAGCGGCTTGCGCCTCTGCGGCAGTGCGAGCGGCTTCAGCGGCACGCTCCTCTTCGGCGATCAGCGCTTCGTTGACGATCACCGGCTCCAGATCGGAGGCGCACTCCTCCACCACCAGCGGGCCGTGATCGTCCAGCTCGGTCGGCAGGCAGCAATCATCTTGCAAAACGGAATTCTGTGCGCTGGCAGGCACTTCGGGGGCAACGGCCGGCGTACTATCGGAAACAGTGGTATCGGAAACGGGAGCGGGGGTAGCAGTGACCTCGGGCTCAACGGTAACGGGGGTGGCTTGGGGTGTCTGTGGTTGGACAGCCTCAGCCTCTTCTTTCTTGCGGCCGAAACCCAGCCAGGAAAACAAACCTTTTGCCATCTAAAAATACTCACATCAAAGGCTGACTGCTAAGATAGCCGTCCCTTGGCGGGTCGGCATAAAAATGAACCGCCTTATACTACCACTTTATTTTCTGACGATGAAACGCGATGCCCAGAGTGAAATCCAGCCGTAGCAACCCGAGCAAGAGTCCTGCCCCGCAAGGAAAATCGGGCTTTGTAAGAATCATCAGCGGCCAGTGGCGAGGCCGCAAATTGCCGGTCAAGGATGTGGAGGGGCTCAGACCCACCACGGATCGCGTCAAGGAAACCATCTTCAACTGGCTGGCCCCCCATATTCGCGGCACCCGCTGCCTGGATCTGTTTGCCGGCAGCGGCGGACTCGGACTGGAGGCGCTGTCGCGCTATGCCGAGCAGGTGACCCTGATCGAAATGGACAAAGGGGCCGCCGACCAGATCAAGAAGAACCTGACCGCTCTCGGCAGCAGTCAGGGTCAGGTGATCCAGTCAGATGCAGTGAGCTGGCTGCAAGGCCCGGCCACGCCGTTTGATCTGGTGTTCCTCGATCCGCCGTTTCGCCGCGAGCTGCTGCCGCAAGTGTGCGAACTGCTGGAGCAGCGCGGCTGGCTGGCAGCGGACGCCCTCATCTATCTGGAGCGGGAGAAGGAGATGGCCGATCTGGCGCTGCCCGCCAGCTGGCAACTACTCAAGGACAAACAAGCCGGTCAGGTCTGCTATCAACTCTATCTAAGGGAGGTAAACAATGAAGCGAGTCTTTAATCTGTTGGCGATGGGGCTGATATTGTTCTTCTGGTTTGGTGTGCTGATGAGCCTGATTGCCCCGCTGCCCGGCAAACTCAACGGCTTTCTGCCGGTCTGCGGCGTGATCGTCGCCCTGCTGCACTGGCTGCAGGCCAGCATGATCAAGGCAGCTTGCAAACGCTACTTCGCTGTCACCAAGGCCGAGTTTGTCACTGTGCTGATATTTGGCGTGTTTGGCATGGTCGACATTCGTCAGCGCCTGCAAGAGATCGTCAACGCCGCCCAGCGCGGCAATCTCTCGGACAAACCATAAAGAAAAGGGGACGGCGGTAGCCGTCCCCTAGAGTCGTGTCGTCCTGTCCGTAGAACTGCAATGCTCCCTGCAATCCCTGACGTTATCCTAATCCTTTGGAATATCCCCTTTCCAATCCGTTGGCGTGTCCTGCGGCGTTCCTGGCCTGGCAATTCATCCTGAACTGCTTCCCTGTCTCCATCCTGGAGGTGTCCATTACCACGTCCTGTGGGGTTCCTTGCGTCTTCCTGACAGATAACCATCCGGGTTATCTCACTTCATCCTGAAGTATTCCTCTCGCATCCGGCGAGGTCCTGTTCATCCTGAAGAACGAGGTTCCGTTCGTTCTACTCCCATCCCGAGAGTGTCCTGCCGCATCCCGCGGTGTTCCTTTATTCATCCGTAACGATAATCATCCTGATTATCGAGCTCATCCTGAGGTGTTCCTTGTCCACATCCTGCGGACTATTCCATCTTTATGCGCTGCCCTGCATCCTGCCGGACCAGCTCCGTCCTTGTGAGACCAATACTAAGGAAATGCGCCCCCCGAACAAGGGCCATCCGATGATAAAGATCCGATGCAGCTCTCATCCCAAAAAACAAACTTAAAAACTAACCCTTTAATATCAGTTATTTATTTAGTTTCACGGGAAAGTTCGATCATTCTGGCATGGCTTTGCGTACGGCTCAAAGCGCCAGCCTCTTACAGTCGCTATGGCAGATCTCTTACACGGGTTTCGCCCCCAAAAACGGGGCAGGAAAACGGTTCAATCCTGACGTTAAGACTTAAAAATTAGTTGAATAAATATGCTTAAAAAAACCGCAAAAAAAGAGCCGAGACCAGGCTCGACTCTTCAACATTCCAATTTTTTAATCAGCTCAAGCGGTTGGCCGGATTGAGATAGGCCTTGCGCAACGATTCCGGTGCCAGCACCTCCAGTTCACCGCCGATGTTGTTCAACCAGCTGCGAAACTCCGGGGTGTCCTGCACTTCGGTCTCCACCACCACGCTGCGCTTGTCATAGCGGGTCATGCGCGGATTGTTGCCGGGGATCTGGTTATCCACCAGCGACTGGCTGTTGGCATCGATCCGGCCGACGAAGCGGATCGGGCCGCTCACATCCTGATAGCCCTGATCGCGGATCAGCTTCTGGATATTGAAATCCTTCGGCTGGGTGGCGCTGAAGTTGGTCAGCTCCACGTTCTTGATATGGTCAAACGGGATGCCGTAAACCTTGGGATCCAGCTCGGATAGTGTGCAGAGCAGGATCGGCCCGTCCGGCTGATTGAGAATGCCGAGCGGGTTGATACGGTCGTAGCAGAGCCACACGGTGCGCTCTTTGATCACGCGCTGGATCTCGGCACTGAACTTGCGACCACGCCAGAGCGCATCGCGGATCAGGGTGCTGCGACGGATCTCCGGGTTGCCGGCAAACGGGCGCGGTGACTGGTGGACACTCTCCAGCCAGCGTTCGGCCAGTTCACTCTGGCTGTCGCGGATCACCTGGCTCGCCTTGTCGACCAGCGGATTCAATTCAGTCAGTACACTCGCCGGCAACAGTTGGCTCGCCTGATCACTCCAGGTTTTCAGGGCCACCGCCAGCGAGAGCGGCATGATATTGGCAAAGTCGTTGAGGCCGTGGCGCTCGAAGCACCAGCCATGGGGTTTGCTGCGCTCGTCCGAGGTGAGGTCGAACAGTCCCATGCCGGACATCTCCTCCAGGTCCCGTTGCACGGTACGCAGACTGACATGGATGCCTTCCTCTTCCAGTTTTACCTGAAGTTGGCTGGCGGTCAGCTTGTAAGGGCGGTGCGGGATGCAACGCGCCAAGGTCAGTTGTCGTAACAGCTTCTTACTCATGGTGCATGCCTTCACTGGTTTAGCGTTGACTGTATGCTAGTCGCAACTTGCGACAGTCTATGTCGTAAGTTTTGTAGCGACAACTGTCGCCATTTTCATACAAAATTACGTATATATATGATTGATAAGAAAAAATATGAATAAACACAGCTAACTTGACGTTTTCAGACAAGCTAAGCGTATCGAAGAAAACTAAGTGGAGAGGCAGGCTAACATAGAGGGGCGTAGGATTTTTCTGAATCTATTCTTTTGAGATAGCCGGAGGGAGGCAATCCTCCCTCCCAGCCAAATCACGTCAGCCACGACCAGGCTGACTTGGTGATGGCCGCACCGACCATGTAGCCAAACACCGCCAGCGCCGCCACACCGGCCACCAGCTTCTGACCGCGGGCCGGGCGCTTGAGTGCCATGACACCCAGACCGATATAGAGAACCAGTGCAATCAGCTTGGCCATCAGCCAGGGTTGTTGACCTGGGCTCAACTGCAAGGCCACCGCCAGCAACACACCAAACAGCAGCAGGAAGGTGTCGTTGATATGCGGCAGGATCTTCAGCCACTTCTGCTGCAACCGATCGCTGCCGGCCAGCGCCAGACTCCAGCGATAGATAAAGAGCAGCAGACTGACCAGCGCCAGCGTCATATGCAGGTGTTTGAACATGGGGTAATAGGCAATCATTTTGCTTCCTTGTCGTCGGGTAGCCCGCTATTCCAGTTGTGGGCATGGATACGCTCCTGCCCCTCCTCGTCGTCTTGCAACAGATCGGAGAGGATCTCCCGGTATTGCAGGCTCTTGTTGATATAAGTGTGTTCGTCATCCAGATAGTTGACCTGCTCGCGCAACAGCCAGTTATCGTGCTGCTTGAAGGTCTGCCCCGCCCGCCAGGCTTGGTTGGCCCTAAACCCAAGCTGGGTCAGGGCTTCCACCCCCAGATCGACCGCAGAGCCCAGGGTTTCCCGGTGAACGCTCTCGACCCCGTGGCGCAGGATCTCGTGGGCATGGGGTCGATCCAGCGCTCGCGCCAGGATCTTCAGGTGCGGGAAGTGCTTCTGCACCATCTCGATCACCGCCAGCGAGGTAGCCGGATCGTTGATGGAGAGCACCAGCAGCTTCGCCTTGTGCGCCCCTGCGGCATGGAGCAGATCGATCCGGCTGGCATCGCCATAGAAGACCTGATAGCCATACTTGCGCAGGGTCTCTATCTGGCTGGCATCCTGCTCGAGGATGGTGGTACCGATGCCGTGACCGTGCAGCAGACGCCCCACGATCTGACCGAAGCGGCCGAAGCCCGCGATGATCACCGGATGCTCCACCAGCTCAGGTTGCTCATGCTGCGGCGCATCGCTCTGGTTACGGTAATCGAACCAGGGCTGGATCACCCGATCATTGAGGATCAGCAGCAGTGGGGTGAGCGCCATCGAGAGCGCTACCACCAGCGTCAGCAGCGAGATGGTCTCACCGGGCAGCACCCTGTTTTGCGCGGCAAACGAAAAGAGCACGAAGGCAAACTCGCCCCCCTGTGCGAGCGCCAGCGCGAAGGTCCAGCGCTGGCTCGGCGAGATGCGGATAATGAAGCCGAGCGCCATCAGCACCAGCCATTTGAGCACCATCAGGCCAACCACCAGAGTGGGTATCAGGAAGGGGTGCTCGGCAAACAGCCCGAAGTCGATCCCCGCCCCCACCGACATAAAGAACAGGCCGAGCAGCAAGCCCTTGAACGGCTCAATGTCTGCCTCCAGCTCATGACGATATTCGCTGTCGGCCAGCACCACACCGGCGAGGAAGGAGCCAAGTGCAGGCGAAAGCCCCACCGACTCCATCAGCACAGCGATAGCGATCACCAGCAGCAGGGCGGCGGCGACGAAGATCTCCCGCATATGGGACTGGGCGATGGCACGAAACACCGGCCGCATCAGATAGTGGCCACCCAGCACTATGCCGGAGATGGCCGCGACCACCAGCAGACCATGCTGCCAACCCGCCAGCTCGGAGCCACCATTGCTAGCGACCGGCGCCATGGCCAACAGCGGCAGGATCGCCAGGATCGGAATGACCGCAATATCCTGAAACAGCAGCACCGCAAAGGCGGAGCGACCGCTCTCGCTCTGCATCAGCTTGCGCTCCTGCAGGCTCTGCAACACGATGGCGGTGGAGGAGAGCGCCAGAATGAGGCCGATGGCCAGCCCCTGTTGCAGCGGCAGACCAATCAGGTGCGCCACGCCGGTCAGTGCCGCCGTGGTGAGCAGCACCTGCAGGCCGCCGGTGCCGAGGATCGGCCCCTTCAACTGCCACAAGAGGGCCGGACGCAATTCAAGACCGACCAGAAACAGCATCAGCACCACGCCAAACTCGGCGAAGTGCATCACATCCTTCTGCTCCCCCACCAACCCCAGCAGAAAGGGGCCTATGATGATCCCCGCCAGCAGGTAGCCAAGCACCGAACCGAGCCCCCAGCGCTTGGCCAGCGGCACCGCGATGACGGCGGCAGAGAGATAGATAAAGGCATCAAACAGGATCCCGTGGCCCATCAGTCAGCCCTCCGTGTGAACATCAGATCCGGCTCATAAGCTCGGCCAACAAGCTGTCCGTGTTTCATCAGAGCACCTCCAGCAAGTCGCGCAGATAAGGGCGCCCGGCCAGTTGCTCTGGAGTCAGCTGATCGTCACGCAAGGCGCAAAGCAGCTGGCGGTAATCCTGTCCACAGCGGCGCAGGGCGGCGGGATCCTTGATCTTGTGAAAGGAGTGGAGCACGAAGGGGGGCAGCCAGTTCATGCCGCACAAGGTGGCAGCCTGCTGAAATGGCAGCAGAAAATCGAGCAGCGGTCGGCTGTTGTAACCCTCGCTGCAGTAGGACTCCGGCGCCCCGCCGGTGGTGATGGCGCTCAGCCACTGCTTGCCCTTGAGGGCGTGGGCTTCGGGGCCGTAGGCGTAGCCATACTCCAGCACCAGATCCATCCACTCCTTCATGATGGCCGGACAGGAGTACCAGTAAAACGGGTGCTGGAAGACGATGATATCGTGCTCACAGAGCAGCGCCTGCTCCCGCTTCACATCGATGAACATGTCGGGATAGTGCTGATAGAGGTCGTGAACCGTGACCCCCTCCAGCCCCTCAATCGCCTGCAACAGCTGCTTGTTGGCCCGCGAGCTCTGCAGCGCGGGATGGGAAAAAATTACCAGAATGCGTTTCATGACCACATCACCCGAACAAAGCCTTGCAGTGCAAGGCACGGTAAACAGAAAAGGGGAGTCTGGGGAGCTGCATCGTAAAGGTGCACAGGAAAGCGACCTTATCAGGAAGCGCCATAACCTGCCAACTCGGGGATCAGCTCCCGCAGCGCCGGATTGAGGGTCTGGTGGGCGGGATAGCAGAGCCCGATCCGGCGAAACATCCGCGGCCCGCTCACCGGCAAGGTACAGAGCCCTGCCTCATCCTCCACCAGCCCGTCCGGCAGAAAACTGATGCCGACCCCCGCCAGCACCAGCGCCATCACCAGCCCCTTGCTCTCGGCCTTGGCCACCAGATTGAGGGTAAGCCGGTCACAGGCCAGCAGGCCGATAGTCTGCTGATGGGCTTCGCAGGGCGGGCACTCAATAAAATCATAATGTTGCAGCTCGGCCAACTCGATCCTTTCGCGACTGGCCAGGGGATGATCGACCGGCACGCAGAGCACGTAATCCTCCTCCCACAGCGGCAGAAAGATCTCGTCCTCCCGGCGCAGGACATCCAGCGTCAAGCGGCAATCGGCGGGCGTAGCGTAGTCGGAGAGGGTGAGATCCAGCTGCGGCAGCACGCGCTGTACTTGCTGCAGCAGCCCGGCCACCCGGCGGCGACTCAAGTCCGGCATGATGGCGATATTGAGCCTCGCACGCGTCGCTTTCTGGCGAAACAGCTCCGGCAGACGGCGCGCCTCCTCCACCAGCTTGACTGCGTGAGGATAGAGATAGTGGGCCGGATCTTTCGCCACCACCCCTTTCTTGCCCCGGACAAACAGGCTGTCACCGAGCGCCTCTTCCAGCTGGCGCAGTCCCGCCGAGAGGGAGGGCTGGCTGACGTGGCAGCGCTCGGCCGCCGCCGTGATGTTCTTCTCTTCATAGATGGCGATGAAGAAACGCAGCAATCTCAAGTCCAGCATAAACCAGCCATAGTTTTTTCAGATGATAACCAGCGGAAAACAATATTTATCACTTATAGATACAGTGACTATAGTGATTGGGTTCCGTGCTGGCCAGCCACCTGTTTGCTCAAACCGACTCTTGAATCAGAAGGAAAGACCCATGTCCAAATCTCTCGTCGTGATCACCGGCGCCTCCGCCGGGATCGGTGCCGCCATCGCCCGTGCCTTCTCTGCCGCCGGTCATCCGCTGCTGCTGCTGGCCCGCCGGGTCGAGCCGATGCAGGCGCTGAACCTGCCCGATACCCTCTGCATCGGGGTCGATGTGACCGACACCGCCGCCATGAAGGCCGCAGTCCAGCAGGCAGAAGCCAAATTTGGCCCGGTCGGCTGCATGGTCAACAACGCCGGCGTCATGCTGCTGGGTCAGGCAGATGTGCAGGATCCCGCCGAATGGCAGCAGATGCTCAACATCAACGTGATGGGGGTGCTGAACGGCGTCCACGCAGTGCTGGCAGGCATGAAGGAGCGCCGCAGCGGCACCATCATCAACATCAGCTCCATCGCCGGTCGCAAGACCTTCCCGAACCATGCTGCCTACTGCGCCACCAAGTTCGCCGTGCACGCCCTGACCGAGAACATCCGGGAAGAGGTGGCCGATGTCGGCGTGCGTATGGTGACCATTGCCCCGGGTGCGGTCGAGACCGAGCTGCTCAGCCACACCACTGACGAGAGCATCAAGGCCGGTTACCACGACTGGAAAGATCAGATGGGCGGCGTCATTGCACCGGAAGTGATCGCCGATGCCGTGCTCTACGCCTGGAACCAGCCTGCCAACGTCTGCGTGCGCGAGATCGTGCTGGCGGCGACCCGTCAGCAACCTTAATCCTGGCTGACTGACTCTATGGGGAGGGCTTGACCCTCCCCCGGGGCACAGGGTTACCATGTGCCCCTTGTTATTTTCGAGTCATTCCATGGTTCTCACCCGTCGCCAACTCGCTCACGCCCGTCGCTGGCTCCCCTTGTGGAGTCTGGTGCTGGTGTTGATGTCGTTTGGCAGTCGGGCCGCAACCGACCTCTGTACCCTGACCACCCACTGCAGCCAGAGCGAGCGAACCCTGGAAAAAGCAATGCCCTGCGGCAGCTTTACCACCGCCCTCTCGATGACGCTGGTAGGCAGCGACAGCCTGACGGTCGCCGTGCTGGAACCGGATACCCCCGACTTCGCCTCTCCCTCTCTCTTTATGCCGGACGCTCCGTGCGAGCGGCTCGAACGTCCCCCACGCACCCGGACCTGAAACGCATCCCGTATCGGGCATCTTTTCTTTCAATCTGAGGTGAGTGATGTACAAACCCCTGTTACTGGCCATGCTGGCCGGTACCGTCAGCTTTTCGGCTCTCGCGGCCGAGAAGATGACCGTCTACAAATCCAAATATTGTGGCTGCTGCCAAAGCTGGAACGAGCACATGGAGCAGAATGGCTTCGAACTGGAGGTCATCGAAACCGAACAGCTCGGCGCAGTGAAGCAGCAATACGGTATCGCGCCGGAACTGGCTTCTTGCCATACCGGTATCGTAAATGGCTATGTGATCGAGGGGCATGTACCGGCCGCCGATGTACAAAAGCTGCTCAGGGAAAAACCGGCGATCCGTGGCCTGACTATTCCGGGCATGCCCCAGAGTGCGCCGGGCATGGATATTCCGGGCCATCCCTATGAGGTACTGAGTATCAGCAACGAGGGCGCGACCAACCGCTGGTCGAGCTACCCAGGCTGACGAAAACTGGTCATGAGAGGGCACTCCCATATCATGTGAGGCACACCTGAGCGGACTCTTGCCGCTCATGGCCAGAAAGAGGGCCGCTATCGCGAGATAGCGGCTTTTTTTTGATTACATTTCCTGCAATAACAAGGGATTGCTTGCAACCACCGGCAACAAGGGGCAGATTTAACGCCAATTCATGGAGCCGATGCTCAGGTCTACCAACCCTTTCCAGCGCCAAGGATGCGACATGTTTACCTTTTCCCGAGGAGTTCTGCTGCTAGCCTTTCTGACAGTTCTCCCCCCCACTTATGCCAATGAAGAGCCCGCCATGCTGACAAGCGAACATCCAATCCAGCCGCCCGTGGCCGCCAAACATCCCCGCACTCTGAAAAAACACGGGGATACCCGCATCGACAACTACTACTGGCTGCGTGACGACGAGCGGCAGAAGCCCGAGGTGTTGGACTATCTCAAGGCCGAGAACGCCTATACCGAGGCCATCCTCAAGCCGACCCAACCCCTGCGCGAGCAGCTTTACAAAGAGATGGTCGCCCGCATCCCCCAGCAGGATGAGTCGGTACCCTATGTGAAGAACGGCTACCGCTACCAGACCCGCTATGAGCCGGGCAAGGAGTACGGGATCTACTCGCGCACCAAGCTCGGTGAAGAGCAGGCGAGCCTGCTGCTCGACAGCAACCTGCGGGCTGAAGGGCACGAGTTCTATGCCCTCGGCGCCCTTGAGGTGAGCCGCAACAACCGCTGGCTGGCGGTGGCGGAAGATTTCCTCTCCCGTCGTCAGTACCAGATCCAGTTCCTCGATCTGGAGAGCGGCCAGTGGGCCACCGACAAACTGGAAAATACCTCCGGCAATCTGGTGTGGGCCAACGACAACAAGACCGTCTTCTATGTGCGCAAGCACCCGCAGACCCTGCTGCCCTATCAGGTCTATCGCCACACGCTCGGGACGGATCCGGCCACGGACAAGCTGGTCTACGAGGAGAAGGATGACTCCTTCTACATCAGCCTCTACGCCACCACCTCGGAAGATTTCATCGTCATCGCCCTCTCCAGCACGACTACCGGCGAAGCACGGCTGATCGATGCCAACCAGCCGGAGCACGCCCCCCGCCTGTTCCTGCCCCGTCAGGTGGATCACGAATACAGCCTGGATCACTACCGCGGCCGCTTCTATGTGCGCTCCAA
>NZ_JAAKNE010000075.1:0-21756 GCF_049170755.1 Aeromonas sp. 604176 | reverse complement strand
GCTTCGGTGATGCGCAGCTTGTTGCTGTCGTTGGCAGCAGACAGGTTGGACGGCATCACGGCATCGGTACGCTCGCAGATGGTGGCCATGATGGTCACTGCTTCCAGCGGGTACTTACCCTTGGCGGATTCACCGGACAGCATCACTGCGTCGGTACCGTCCAGGATGGCGTTGGCCACGTCACCAGCTTCGGCGCGGGTCGGACGCGGGTTCTTGATCATGGAGTCCAGCATCTGGGTGGCAGTGATAACCACTTTGCGGGCTTTGTTGCACTTGGCGATGATCATCTTCTGGGCGAAGATAACTTCTTCAACCGGGATCTCTACACCCATGTCGCCACGAGCAACCATGATGCCGTCGGAAACAGCCAGGATCTCGTCGAAGTTGTCCAGACCTTCCTGGTTTTCGATCTTGGAGATGATCTGGATGTTCTCGCCACCGTGGGCTTTCAGGTGCTCACGGATTTCCAGAACGTCTTCTTTCTTACGGATGAAAGAAGCAGCAACGAAATCAACGCCTTGCTCGCAACCGAAGATCAGGTCGCGCTTGTCTTTCTCGGCCAGGGCCGGCAGCTTGATGGAGACGCCCGGCAGGTTAACGCCTTTGTTCTCGCCCAGATCACCGTTGTTCAGCACTTTACAGATAACTTCGCGCTCGGTGATTTCGATAACGTCCAGACCGATCAGGCCGTCATCAACCAGGATACGGTTGCCGACGCGCAGATCGTTGGCGAAACCGGCATAGGTCACGGCCACTTTGTCTTTGTTGCCAACCACAGTCTGGTCGGTGGTGAAGGTGAAAGTCTGGCCAGCGACCAGCGCGACGTCGTTGCCGCCTTCCAGCTTCATGGTACGGATTTCCGGACCCTTGGTGTCCAGCAGGATAGCTGCGTGCTTGCCGGTCTCGGCCATCACAGCGCGCAGGTTGCTGATGCGGCTGCCGTGCTCGGCGTAGTCACCGTGGGAGAAGTTCAGGCGCATGACGTTCATGCCGGCGTCCAGCATTTTGGCCAGCATTTCTTTGGATTCGGTCTTCGGACCGATGGTGCAGACAATTTTGGTCTTTTTCATGTCAATCTTCATGGTTAAGGAATTTCCGCCGAGCAATATACACCAGTTTTTGGAATCTTTTTATGATCCAGAAACAACGTTTTGACCAGATAACGTTTTCTTTTCAGGGATAACGTTTTCCTGTGAGTCACATTTTAGAGCATACGGCCACAGGTTCGGGCTGAAGGGATACAAATGTTGCCATCTGTGGTTGTTTGGCCGGGTTGAGGTTCAGATGTTGTAAAATGACCACCCGTTCGCTGTCACCGTCTTGTCACCGGCTTGCGCAAAAATGTTAGTTCATTGGCGCGCGGGTGAAGGAGGTCGGGATGAAAAACAGCCATGAAACCGGATGGGCGCTGCTCTTGCTGGGCGCCGCCCTGCTGGTGGTTCAGACGCTTCCAGCTCGCTACTGGCCTGATAATGCCGGTCTGCTGGCGATCTTCTCCCATCCAGTGAAAGGGGAGGCGGCCGCCGAGGGATTGGCGTGGCGAGAGTGGCAGGATCACAGTGCAGCGACCCGGATGGCGCTTCGTGCAGCCCGACCACTGCCGGATGCTCCTTAGCCTTGATATCTATTGCTGCTTACCGGTCGTGAAGGCGTGAAATTATCAACCATTAGTTGATAGTTCTTATCTATCTTGCTGGATTGTCCACCTTTCATGGCGGGAGGATAATCGATTCCAACAGCGATATCCCCTCCGGTATCGCCCCCTGATACTTTGTTGGAGTCTGCTTTATGTCCCTCGCCCCCGTCTGGTTTATCTCTCACGGCGCACCGGATCTGGTGCTGCGTGAGCAACCCGCCACCCGCTTTCTGCGAACCCTGCGTCTGGGTGAGCTCAAGGGGCTGGTGGTCATCTCCGCCCACTGGTTCAGCCGCGAGCTGCAGATCAACGTCGAGCCCAAACCGGAGCTGATGTACGACTTTTACGGCTTCCCCGAGCCCCTCTACCGGATGCGCTGGCCTGCCAGCAGCCCCGAGTGGTTGCTGCAGGGGGTGAGCGACCAGCTGGCACTGGCCGGACTGACCGCCACCCCGGTGCGGCGCGAGCTGGATCACGGGGTCTGGTCACCGCTCTCCCTGATCGACCCAAACAGCGAGATCCCGCTGGTGCAGGTCTCCATTCCCGCGAGCTTCACCCCGGCCCAGTTGTGGCAGTTGGGAGAGGTGTTGGGGGCACTGCGCAGTCAGGGGATTGGCATCCTCGCCTCCGGCGCCATCACCCACAACCTGCGGGCGCTGGCACCGGAAGGCTCGCCGGTGCCGGAGTGGGCCAGCCTGTTTGTCGACTGGCTGGAGCAGAAGATGGCCGACGAGGATCGGCTGGCGCTGCTCGACTATCGTCGGCTGGCTCCAGGCGCGGTGGAGTCCCATCCCCACGACGATCATCTGCGCCCGCTCTTTGTGGCGTTGGGGGCGGCCGATGGTGTGGCGCCCACCCGGCTGCACGAGAGCTGGGATGGCGGCAGCCTCTATATGGGCGCCTACCGCTTCGGCTGATAGCCTCTCAACAAGACCCCGCCAATTGGCGGGGTCTTGTTATTTACGGCGTGGTGGATCGATGGTAGTGGTGATTGAGCCGAAGGCCCTCAGGGAACCACTACCCGGCTCTCGCCGCCGCCGAGGGCTTCGACCCTGATCTGCACGCCAATCCGCTCCACCAGCGTCTGGACGTGGGAGATGACTCCGATCTGGCGGCCGGCGGCCTGCAGGGAGTCGAGGCTGGCGAGCGCCAGATCCAGGCTGTCCGGATCCAGGGTGCCAAACCCCTCGTCGATAAACAGCGATTCGACCTGGGTCTGCCGCGACGAGAGGCTGGAGAGGGCCAGCGCCAGCGCCAGCGACACCAGAAAACTCTCGCCGCCGGAGAGGGAGTCCACCGAACGCACCTCGTCCCCCATGTCGAGATCCACCACCTGCAGCGCCAGATCGGTGCCGGGTACCCGCTCCAGCCGGTAGCGCGGCGACAGCTCGGCGAGCTGGGCGTTGGCCTCCAGCAGCAGACGCTCGAGGGTGAGGCTCTGGGCGAAGGTGCGGAACTTGGCGCCGTTGGCTTGCCCGATCAGATCGCACAGCTGCTGCCAGTGGTCGGCCACTGCCTGCTGGGCGGCCAGCTCCTGTTGCAGGCTACCCGCCTTGAGGGCGGCGGCTTCGGCCTGTGCCAGCTTGCTCTTGTACTCGAACAGCTGCTCTTCAAGGGCGCGGCAGCGGGCATCGAGCGCCACCAGCTGCTCGCTCAGCTCTGCATCCGGCAGGGCGGCCAGCTCGGGGTGGTGCTCGCGATAGCGATCCCGCTTGCTCTCCTCCAGTGCCAGCGCCCGTTGCCGCTCGGCAAGGCGGGTGCGCGCCTCGCCAAGGGCATCTTCCAACCCTTGCAGGGCAGTGCGGCGAGCCTTGAGTTCATCGGGGCTGATGGCGAGCAGACGGCGCAGGTCGTACTCGGCGATGCCGAGGGTAGTGGCGTGGGCTGCCCAGCGCCCCAGTACCTCCCGCTTGCGGCGGCTGCTGGTCTGCTTTTCCTGCTCCACATGGGTGAGGCGGGTCTTGAGCTCGGTCTGCCGCTCCCGCAGAGCACGGGCGCCGCTTTGCATCTGCTCCAGTTCGCTGGCGAGTTGTTGCAGCCGCTGTTGCCAGCGGCTCTCGACCAGCGGGATCTCCTCGCCATTCAGACAGGCGGCGCGGCTGGTGAGCAGCCCCTGCCGCTGCTGCTCATGCTCCTTGTAGTCCCGCTCGAGTTTGTGCAGCAGCTCGCGCTGGGTCTGCAGGCGCGCCTCCTGCGCGCTCAGGGCAGGGGTGAGGCTGGCGATCTCGCTGGCCAGCCGCTCCCACTCGCTCTGGCCGTGCAGCCAGGCTTCGCAGGTCCGTTGCCACTCGTGCCACTGCTGGCTGCCGAGCCACTGGCGCCAGGGTTGGCCGCCCATCTGTTCATCGAGGCGGTGGGCGCCCTGTTCGAGGCGCTGGCGCAGGGTCGCCTCCTGCTCACCCATGCCTTTCACTTCCCCTTCCAGTGCGATGCGCTGGCGATCGGCCTCCTGCCACTGCTGGTCAAACTGCTGGTGCTGGGCAGCCAGTTGGCTCAGTTGTTGACGCACCCCTTGCAGCTGTTGTTGGCCAAGCTGGGCCTGACGCAGCTGCTGCTGGCTCTGGGCCAGCCCCTGCTCCAGCGCCTGGCCACGGCCAAGCAGGGTGCTCATCAGCTCGTTCCACTCAATGGGGCTTTGGCGCAGCGGCAGCGAATGGCCGAGCAGGGTATCGCCTCCCAGTTGCAGCCAGCGCTGGGTCAGCTGTTCGGCGCGCGCTTCCAGCTCCGGCAGGTGCTGCTGGCGCACTGCCAGCTGGCGAGCCAGCTCCTGACGCTCGCTCTCGCACTGAATGTATTGGTGGTTGAGCCGCTCCCACTCCAGTTCGAGGCTTCTGACCCGCTCCGCCAGCTGACCGAGAATACCCGCCACCTGCGGCTGGCTCTGGCTGTAGGGGTGCTCCTCGGCGCCGCAGAGCGGGCAAGGTTCTCCATCGCTCAGGATATGGCGATACTGCTCGAAGCTGGCGATGGCGCGGGACTGCTCCAGCGCATGGCGCGCCTCATCCCGCTGCAGGGCGAGCCGCTCGCGGGCGGGGGCCAGCTCTTCGCTTAGGGTGGCGAGCTTGCCAAGGGCCTGCTCCAGCTGGGCAATCTCCTGCTGCAAGCGGCCATGTTGTTCGCCGTGGTTGCGGCCATAATCGGCCAGCTCCAGCAGCTGGCGCAGCTGTCCCAGCTGTTCGGTTTGCTGCTGCCACTGCTCCTGCGCCTTGGCGAGGCGGCTCTCCCACTGCTGCTCCTGCAGCTCGTTCTGTTGCTGTTGCAGCCGAGCTTGTTCATGTTGCCAGTAGTCGCGCTCCTGCTGACCTTGCTCCAGCTGGCGCTGCAACTGTTGCAGGGCGCGCAGCTTGTGATCCCGCAGGGTGAGCAGCTGTTGTAGCTTGTCGGCATCCTCGGCCCAATCCTGCATGGCGGTGAGCAGGGGCTGCCACTGGCGAGCAACCGGTGCCAGCTCCTTGTGCTCTTCGAGCCAGAGCCCCCACTGCTGGTGTTGCTGCTTGAGCAGTTCTACCTGTCGGCTCTGCTCGCGCCAGCCCTGTTCGAGAGTGAGCTGGACCTCCCGCTCCTGCGCCCCCTCCTGCTGGATCTTCTGCAACTGCTGCACTTTTTCCCGGATGCGGGTATCGAGCTCCTGCGCCCGCTTGAGTTCGGGTTGCAGGGCGCCCCATTCCCGCTCGGCGGCGATCTTCTCCGCCAGCAGCTGCTGTTCGGTCAGCGCGCTCTGCTGGGTCTGCGCCTCGAGCTTGGCCAGCTCCGGCCCCAGCTCGGCGATCACCTTCTCCTGCTGCTGCACTTCGAGGGTGAGGCGGGCCAGCTCGTTGTGATCGGCGCGGGCCACCTGAGCCTGCTCGGCGCGGGCAAACTCGTCGCGCTCGGGGGCGGCGGCGCCGTGGGCCTGCAGGGCGGCATCGAGCGCTGCTTGTCCCTCGGCGCAGCCCTGCAACTGGGCGGCAATGCGGCTGTTGAGGTCGCGCAAGTCCTGCATCAGCTGCTGTTGCTGCTGCTCGTGCTTGAGGGTGGTGGAGAGGCTCACCTGCTGGCTCACCCACTGTTCGCGGGTGGCCTCGTCCATCAGCTCTACGTCGCCGAGGCGCTGGGCAATGGTGGCCAGCTTCTGCTGCTCTTCCCGCGCCCGTTCATAGGTCTGGATGGAGATGGCGGAGTAGAGCTCGGTGCCGGTCATCCGTTCGAGCAGGGCGGAGCGCTCGTTGGCATCCGATTTGAGGAAGGCGGCAAACTCCCCCTGCGGCAGGATCACCGCGCGGCGGAACTGCTCCCAGGAGAGACCCACCAGCTCGTCGATGCGATCCTGCAGCTCCCGCTTGCTGCCGGAGAAAACCTGCCCGGACTCCACATCGGTCAGGGTGCGCTCCTGCGCCTGAAAGCGCCCCTCCGAGCGGTTTCGCGCCCGGCGCACCGCCCAGCGGGCCAGCCAGATGCGACCATCGCAACCACGAAACTGCACCTCGGCAAAGCCGCTGGCGTGGCCGCGACTGAGAATGCCGCGCACGTCGTTGGCCTTGAGCTTCTCCTCGTCATCCATGCGGCCCACTTCGGCCACGTTCTTGCGATTGGCGATAAAGCGCGGCATCTCGTCGTATAAGGCCAGACAAATGGCGTCGAGCAGGGTGCTTTTGCCTGCGCCTGTGTTGCCGGTGATGGCAAACAGACCCGCGGCGCCGAGCGCCCCCCTGGTAAAGTCGATGGTGAAGGGGCCGGTCAGACTGGCCAGATTCTCACCTGACAGAGACAAGATTTTCATTGGTTTGACTCCTTCACCTGCTCCAGGATCTCTTCAAACGAGGCAACCAGCCCAGCCTCGGGCTCCCCTTCAAACTGGCGCTGATAGCAGAGGCGAAACACCTCGGTGGGGGAGAGCTCATCCAGCCTGCGCCGCTCGCGACCATCGGCCAGCCCTTCGCCAGAGCCCTGATATTGGGTGCTGATGCGGGCCAGACGCACCGGCTTGTCTGCGATAGCGGCGAGAATCCGCTCGCGAATGCGCGCCTCGGGCTTGGGCAGCAGCAGCCGCACTTCGAGGAAGGGTTGTGCCTCTTGTGGACAATCAGGCAGCTCGAGCGATGCGATGGCGTTCAGCGCGTCGTCGAGGGAGCTCTGGGGCAGGCGGATCATCTCCACCGCGCGGGGCACCGGGATCCGCTCCAATCCGGCCAGTTTCCCCCTCGCAAAGGTCACTTCCAGCACCTGATGGTTGTAGTTCGCTTCGGCAAGCGAAAGCGGCAGCGGCGAGCCGCTGTAGTGCACCCCCTCGGCCGGGCTCTGGGCCAGATGGAGGTGACCGAGCGCCGTGTAGTCGGCACCAGCAAAGAGTTCGGCAGGCAGGGCGTGCTGGTTGCCGCCGAGCACCCGCCGCTCTGAAAGCTCGGAGAGCTGGCCCGCCGCCAGATAGGCGTGGCCCATGGCGATGAGCGGCAGATCCTCGCCGCAGCGGGCGCGCCCTTCGGCCAGCACCTCGGCATAGACCTGCCGTACCCCTTCGATCAACCTATCCTGTCCCTCAGCCAGCTGCTCTACCCGCAGATCGCTGCTGCGCAGGAACGGCACGGCGGCGCACCAGGCGGCAATGTTGCCCTCCTTGTCTTGCAGCGGTACCAGCAGGCGGTCGGCCTCGAGCTTGCCCTCACTGTCGCGACTGATGCTGCCCACCAGATGCAGATCAAAGGCCCGCAGCAGCTCGTGGGGGGCATCCAGCTTGGAGGGAGAGTCGTGGTTGCCGCCGATCAGCACCATGTTGAGGTGGGGCATTTCAGCGCGGAGTCTGGCCAGAAAGCGGTAGAGCTGTTGCCAGGCGCTGGCGGGGGGATTGGCGGTATCAAACAGATCGCCCGCCACCAGCAGGGCGTCGATCTCGCGCACCTTGAGGGTGTCGCTCAGCCAGTCGAGAAAGGCATCGTGTTCAAAACGGCGGTCATGGCCATGAAGTTGATGGCCAAGGTGCCAGTCGGCGGTATGGAGGATTTTCATTGGAAAGCAGCCCGGTTGCAGGGATGGTGCCCGCGGCACCCGATGGAGACAAGATGAGGATGCCCCTTGCTTTTTTCAAGTAAAACAGGGGGCTGGCATCGATTCAGGCCGGTTCGCAGCACATCTTGTACTGGGGGTGACCGGTGAGGGGATCGGACTCTTCACCCTTGATGACGAAACCGTGGCGACGATAGAAACGTACCGCCTGATCGTTCTCGACGAAGACCCGGGCGTAGAGCGACGCCCCCTGACGCTTGGCCTCCTGCAGCAGGGCGTGGCCGACACCGCGACCCTGACGGTCGGGACGCACAAAGAGGGCGGCGAGATAGTTGTCCACCAGCGCCATAAAGCCGAGCAGATCGCCGCGCTCCTCAAACACCCAGATGGCGGCACGATCGAGATAGCGGGTACGCAGATCCTCCTGGGCCTGCCACCAGCAGGAGGCATCGACGAAATCGTGGGCCTGCAGGGAGGCCAGCAGCCAGATTTCGACGATCTCTTCCATATCTTCCGGGCGACTGGGCCGCAACATACCTTCATCCTTATTAACAATTTACTTTCGCAGTCTAGGAGAACTTGATGAACAAACTGGTGACATAAATGAGACCCTGTGAGGTCGATCGCCCTTTATTTAGCGAGAATGATTGGCTGATCACAAAGCGCCTCTCTAGTACAATGCCCGCCGGACAATCTAGAGACCGAGGACGCCATGTGGTTTAAAAACCTGCAGATTTATCGCTTTACCCGCCCCTTTGACCTGACCGTGGATCAGCTGGAAACCCAGCTGGAAGCCTGTGCCTTCACCCCTTGCGGCAGTCAGGACATCTCCCGTTTCGGGTGGGTCAAGCCCCTTGGCAAATTCGGCTCAACCCTGACTCACTCTGCCTCCGGTCACATCCTCATCTGCGCCCGCAAAGAGGAGAAGATGCTGCCCGGTACCGTGGTCAAGGAGATGCTGGCCGAGAAGGTAGAAGCGATCGAGTTCGAACAGGGACGCGCCCTCAAGAAGAAAGAGAAGGAGGCGCTGAAAGAGGAGATCCTCCACACCCTGCTGCCCCGTGCCTTTAGTCGTACCAGCCAGACCTTCGCCTGGATCAATCCGGCCGACAATTTAATGGTGGTGGACGCAGGTTCTGCCAAGAAGGCGGACGATCTGCTGGCACTGTTGCGCAAATCCATCGGCTCCCTGCCGGTGGTGCCGGTGGCTCTCAAGAACCCGCCGGAGATCACCATGACCGAGTGGTTGAACGAGGGCAACCTGCCTGCCTCCTTCACGCTGGAAGATGAAGCTGAGCTGCGTAGTGCCATGGAGCACGGCGGCATCATCCGCTGCAAGCAGCAGGATCTGATGACGGATGAAATCAAGAACCATCTGGCCAACGACAAGCTGGTGACCAAGCTGGCCCTAAACTGGGGCGAGACTGTCAGCTTCGTGCTGGGGGATGATCTCTCCATCAAGCGCCTGAAATTCAGCGAAGAGCTGCGCGAGCAGAACGACGACGTCACCAGCGAAGATCCGGCTGCCCGTCTGGATGCGGACTTCGCGCTGGTGACCGCCGAGCTGTCCCAGTTTATCCCGGCGCTGTTTGCCGCCCTGGGTGGCGAAGAGCAGTCCATCTAACCGGACATGCGCCTGTTTGGCCTCTGCCATCCCATCGTAAAAACCGCCTTCGGGCGGTTTTTTTTATATCTATTGCGGATAGCCATTATTGATAGATGAGTAAGATATTGATCTTGTTCAATAACTTGAGCTACCAGCGCCAATCGTGACATAGTCCCTCTTCATGGTCATAAAACAGACAAGGAGAGTGTCATGTTGCGCAAACCTCTGGGGCTCGCTATCGCCCTTGCCCTGCTGGCCGGTTGTGCCAGTGACAACGGCTTTCACTACACCCCGCCAGCCCAGACCCTGATCGCGCCAGAAGCCGCAATCTTCCGGGATCGGTGGCGGGACGCTGCTGCTGGTGTGGGATGGCCGCAAGGTGAGTGCGGTGGATGGCCGCGAGACGGCGCCGGCTGCCGCCACCGACCAGCTGTTTATGCAAGATGGCAAGCCGCTGGCGTTTTATGACGGGGTGGTCGGGGGCCGCTCGGTCGGCGTTCCCGGCACCCTGCGCGCTCTGGCACTGGCCCATCAGCGTTATGGCAAGTTGCCCTGGGCTGCGCTGTTCGAGCCCGCCATCACGCTGGCAGAACAAGGATTTGTAATAAGTCCACGGCTGGCCACATTGCTGGCCAAGGATCCCTATCTGGCACGGGATCCGCAGGCGCGAGCCTATTTCTATCAGACGGATGGCAGCCCCAAAACGGCGGGCACCCGGCTGACCAACCCGGCGCTGGCCAGGGTGTTGCGCACTCTGGCCACAGAGGGGGTGGATGCCTTCTATCAGGGGCCGCTGGCGGATGCCATGGTGGCCAAGGTTCGCCAGCATCCCACCAATCCCGGGGTACTGGCGGCCACCGATCTGGCCAGCTATCAGGCCAAACTGCGGGATGGCCTCTGCTTTGACTATCGCCAGAGCAAGATCTGCGGTTTCCCCACTCCTTCGTCCGGCACTCTGGCGCTCGGCCAGATTTTCGGCATGCTGGAGAGCCGTGATATGGCGGCCCTCAAGCCGATCACCACGAAGGAGGGGGGACTGGCTGCCTCCAGCGAGGCTATCCACCTCTACAGCGAAGCGGCGCGTCTCGCCTCGCCTTCGCCGATCGCAACCAGTACGTCGCCGACAGCGATTTTGTCAGCGTGCCGGTGCAGGGGTTGCTGGACAAGGGCTATCTGGCCGAGCGCGGCAAGCTTGTCGGTCAGCACTCCATGGGGATTGCCAAGCCCGGTACGCCGCCACTGGCGCTGGCGCGCGGCAAGGATGCGACTCCGGAACTCCCCTCTACCAGCCATGTCTCGATTGTCGACAAGGCGGGGATGGCCATCTCCATGACCAGCTCCATCGAGGATGGTTTCGGATCGCGTCAGATGGTCAACGGCTACCTGCTCAACAACCAGCTCACCGATTTCTCCTTCACCTCGGTGGATGCCGCCGGTCTGCCGGTGGCAAACCGGGTGGAGCCGGGCAAGCGGCCCCGCTCCTCCATGTCACCCCTGCTGGTGTTTGACAAGCCAAGCGGCGAGCTGACCATGACGCTGGGCTCGCCGGGGGGCTCCGCCATCATCAACTACGTGGGCAAGACCCTGCTCGGTACTCAGGATTGGGGCCTGAACCTGCAACAGGCCATCAACCTGCCCAACTTTGGCAGCCGCAACGGCCCCACCGAGCTGGAAGCGGGACGCACCCCCATGTCGGTGGTCGAGGGATTGAAGGAGAGGGGACACGAGGTGGTGCTAAATGAACAAACTTCCGGCCTGCAGGGGGTTGAGCGAAACGCTGGCGGCTGGTTTGGCGCAGCGGATCCGCGCCGGGAAGGGATCGCCAAGGGGGAGTGAGGTTCCCATAGCAACAAGGCCAGCATAATGCTGGCCTTGTTGTTGATGGAGCGTGACGGAGCGCTTACTGGATACCCAGCAGCTCCACGTCGAAGATCAGGACTGATCCCGGCGGGATTTTGCCAGCGGCCCGGTCACCGTAGGCGAGGTTGGCGGGGATGTAGAAACGGGTCTTCTCACCTTCCACCATCAGCTGTACCCCTTCGGTCCAGCCAGCGATCACCTGATTGAGGCCAAATTCGATGGGCTCGCCACGGGCTACCGAGCTGTCAAAGATGGTGCCGTCCAGCAGCTTGCCCTCGTAGTGCACCTTCACCTTGCTGGTGGCAGTGGGGTGAACGGTACCGGTACCCGGGGTCAGCACTTCGTACTGCAGGCCAGAGGCGGTGGTGGTCACCAGCGGCTTCTCCTTGTTGCTGGCGAGGAACTCGGCGCCAATCCGCACGTTGTCGGCCGCCAGCTTCTTGTTGTTGCTGCTGGAGTAGAAATAGTAGGCGACACCGGCGATGAGCAGCGCGATCAGTATGAATTTCATCGGTTTTTCCTGTTCCATGAAATGTAAAAAGTGCAATGAGGACGCCATCTTATCGCGCACCGCTCCTGATGGCGAGCCACAGGGCGGGAGGATGTGAGCGGGCAGGCAAAGCTCGGAGACGCAGACGCAAAAAGGGGCGAGTCGGTGACTCGCCCCTTGTCATGGCGGCGGCGCTTACTTGGCGGCCACCATCATCAGGGCGGGCAGGGCGAAGAAGAGACCCGTCACATAACCCAGAGCCAGCAGTTTGTTCTCGCTGCCGACCCGGGCCAGCCCCTCGGCGGCGCGCACCGGCAGGTCGCGCAGGAAGGGGATGCCATAGATGATGACCACGGCAAAGAGGTTGAACAGCACGTGGACCAGCGCGATGGTCAGGGCCAGCTGGGCACCGGCTCCGCTGATGGCGGTGGCAGCCAGCAGGGCGGTGATGGTGGTGCCGATATTGGCCCCCAGGGTGAAGGGGTAGAGCTGACGGGTGCTGAACACGCCGCCGCCGGCCAGCGGGATCATCAGGCTGGTGGTGGTGGAGGAGGACTGCACCATGATGGTCACCAGCGCGCCGGAGGTAATGCCGGTCAGTGGGCCACGGCCCAGCGCCTTGTGCAGCACCTCTTTGGCGCGGCCAACCAGTACCTGTTGCAGCACTTTGCCGAGATACGTGACGCAGGCGAGGATCAGCAGGATACCGATGATGATAGTGGCGATGGCAGCGCCCTTGCCTGGCAGGAAGGCAACGGCGCTGTCAATCAGCTGCTGGGCCGGTGCGGTCAGCGGCTTCATGAAGTCCATGCCCTTCATCGACATGTTGGCGGAGCCTACCAGCAGGTTGGCCAGCCACTCGGCGCTGTGTTGCAGCAGACCGAACATCAGCTCCAGCGGCAGGAAGATGAACACCGCCAGCAGATTGAAGAAGTCGTGCACGGTGGCGGCGGCGAAGGCGCGGCGGAACTCGGCGCGATCCCGCACATGGCCCATGGAGACAATGGTGTTGGTGATGGTGGTGCCGAGGTTGGCACCCATCACCATGGGGATGGCCATGCTGATGGGCAGGCCGCCAGCCACCAGACCGACGATCACCGAGGTGACGGTGCTGGAGGATTGCACCAGCGCGGTAGCGAGAATACCCAGCAGCAGGGCGACAAAGGGGTTGTTGGCAAAGGCGAAGATCTGGGCTGCGCCCTCGGCGCCGCCGGAGAAATCTTTGAAGCCGTGGGAGATGGCGCCCACGGCAACCAGGATCAGGTAGACCAGTACGATGACACTCATCCAGTTGAACAGGGCGCGGGTCGCGGGCGGCTGTGACAAGGAGTGATGGTGTTGCATAAAGCCTCTTGAGACGGTCGTTCCGTCTTGGGTTGTTGATGACCCGCGCATTTAATCAATGGTTAATGACAGAAATATGACAACGTGACATTTCGATGATGTTTTTATGACGACGAACTGCGGCGACAGGCGCTGACCGAGCCGGTTAGCTCTGGGGTGGCAAAAGGGGGGACGAAAGCACTGCCGCCTTGTCAGCCGGAATGTGATCGCTACACTGCGCCCCTTTATTGGCAAGCAGGAGTAAACAAGATGATGCGTGCATGGATCCTCTCTCTGTCGCTGGGGCTGCTCTCGGCAGGGGCACAGGCCAGCCTGTTGAAAACCGACTGCAACCTCGACAAGGCCCTCAAAAACGAAGCGGTGAATGCCACTCTGGGAGTCAAGGGCAACTGTGATACCAGCAAGCTGGTGAAGCAGGAGAAAGAGAAGGTGAAAGCTGAGGTGCAAAAAGGCCGCACCGACCTGCTGGGCGAGAAGCGTGCCGACCTCAAGGAGAGCGGCAACGGTATGCAGCAGAAGATGGACAAGGCAAACCAGCAGCTGCACAAGGCGGAGCAGGATGCCAAGAGCATCGCTCGCGATCCGCTCAAGGCTGCGGCGACCGCCGTACTGGATAAGCAGTAAGCAGACCGGGCCCAAGCCCGTGTGACCGGCCACAGACCGGCAGCAAGAAGGGGAGCCATGGCTCCCCTTCTGTCTATCCATTATCCGCAAAGGATCAGGCGTCAGCCGCCTCTTCGTACTGACGGAACGGGATGCGGAACACCGCCAGACGCAGGAACAGATAGGTTGCGCCGAGACCAGCCCAGATCAGGCCCAGCTCCAGCGAGCTCTGCTCCAGGTTGATCCACAGAGCACCTATGGTGGCGGCGCCGAGCAGCGGCATCAACAGGTAGATGACGTGATCCTTGAGGGTCTTGTTGCGCTTCTCGCGCACCCAGAACTGACCGATCACCGACAGGTTGACGAAGCTGAACGCCACCAGTGCGCCGAAGTTGACCAGCGCCAGCGCGGTATCCAGATCAAACGAGACGGCGGAGAGGGCCAGACCACCCACCATCAGCACGTTGATGGCTGGGGTGCGGTATTTCGGGTGGATGTAGCCAAACACCCGCTCCGGGATCATGCGGTCACGACCCATCACGTAGAGGATGCGCGACACACCGGCGTGAGCCGCCATGCCGGAGGCCAGTACCGCGACCGTGGTGCAGACCAGCACTACCGACTGGAAGAAGGTGCCGCCGACGTAGAGGGCGATCTCCGGCAGTACCGCATCCGGATGCTGGAAGCGGGCGAGGTTCGGGAAGTAGAGCTGCAGGCAGTAGGAGACCACCACGAAGATGATGCCGCCGATAAGAGCCGTCAGCACGATCGCCTTGGGGATCACCTTGCCGGCGTTCGGAGTCTCTTCGGAGAGAGAGCTGAGACCGTCAAAGCCCAGAAACGAGAAGCAGAGGATGGTTGCACCGGTGAAGAGCGGCACCAGTTGTGCTGACTCGAAGTGGAACGGACGGCTGCTCATCAGGGTGCCGGCGCCTTCGCCGTGATAGATGCCCCATGCCATCAGACCGATGAAGATGGTGATGATGGCCAGCTGGATCACCACGATGAGGCCATTGAAGTTGGCCACCAGGTTGATGCCGCGCAGGTTGAGGAAGGTCATCACGGTCACCAGACCGAAGATGAAGACCCAGGGCTCGACGCCCGGAAACATGGCGGTCAGGTAGATCTTGGCCAGCAGGATGTTGATCATCGGCATGAACATGTAGTCGAGCAGGGAGGACCAGCCGACCATGAAACCGATGTAGGGGTTGAACACCTTCTGGGCGTAGGTATAGGCAGAGCCCGCAGAGGGGAACTTGCGTACCAGATGGCCGTAGCTGAAGGCGGTCAGCAGGATGCCGCCGAGGGCCAGCAGATAGGCAGTGGCGACCCGGCCTTCGGTGATGTCACCGACGATGGCGAAGGTATCGAATACAGCCATGGGGGTCAGGTAGGCCAAACCCATGACGATCACTTGGGTCAGGGTCAGGGTTTTGAGCAGCTTGGCGCCTTGAGATGCCATTACGCTTTCTCCTCAATCAGTGCCGCAGCACGTGCTTGCAACGAGTACAGGATTGCGGTGGATTCGCAGGCCTGCAGATCAAAGGCGCCGGGGAGGCGCAAACCGGTATTAGCCGGCAGGAAAGCATTGAAACGCCCCATGTTTTTCCTCATTAACGTCGGGAGATTGTTGGCAATCTCGGGTATCACTTCCGGAACGTTTCCGGCCTCTGGTGGTGGGTTTGCACTGCTCTTCAAAATACAAAAACCGATGTCGCAGTGAACATCGGTCCTTTATTGGCGGCGTATTGTGCATTCGGTCAGCCCCCTTGACAAGCAAAAAAGGGCGGATTAACGCATTTTTTTGCATACGCACGGAGCAGGTAAGTGGTCACTCGCCCCCTGCAGCTGTCCCCGAGCAGCTCCCCCCTTTTCGGGGGGGAAGAGAACCCTGTCGTAACGTATGAAAAGTCGGCAAATTGGGGCTGCAGGGTGCATAGCGCCTCAACATTGATCCTGATCATATTTGGCGGCGTTCCCCCGGGCTCGAGTCCAGCGAACTTATCTGCTGGCGGGGGATGGGAGGGGGTGAAATGGAAAAAGAGTGATTGCATATCCATTCACATTAGTGACTAATGATAGGAGGCGACGCGGCTCGGGCCATGGCACGGCGAGCAGCCCGGCTGGGTAGTTATTTGAAATCAGTCACACTTCCTGCAGAAACCGCGTTTCTGGCAACCAGCTCGCCGCAAAAACAACAAGGAGCTCGCAGGCTCCTTGTTTTGTATGGCGGTATGGTTGAGCCGCGATTACTGGGCGATCTCCACCTTGTCAGCAGGTTGTAGCGGGATGCGGAACACGGTGAGGCGCAGGAACAGGTAGATGGCACCCAGCGCCGCCCAGATCAGCCCCAGCTCGAAGGAGGCGGGTTCCAGATTGAGCCACAACACCCCGATGCAGGCGGCGCCACAGAGCGGCAGCAGCAGGTACATCAGGTGATCCTTGAGACACTTGTTGCGGCCCAGCTTCACATAGAAGTGGGCAATCACCGCCAGATTGACGAAGGTGAAGGCCACCAGGGCGCCAAAGTTGATCAGTGCCAGTGCCATCTCGAGATCGAACGATACCGCGGAGAGGGCCAGCAGACCGACCAGCAGCACATTGCATGCCGGGGTCTGCCACTTCGGATGCACATAGGAGAAGAAGCGACTCGGCAGAGCGCGATCACGACCCATTACATAAAGCAGGCGCGACACCCCGGCGTGAGAGGCGAGTCCCGAGGCCAGCACCGCCACCGTAGTGCAGACCAGTACCACCGCCTGGAACAGTTTGCCACCGACATAGAGAGCGATCTCCGGCAGGACTGCATCCGGTTGCTTGAAGCGGGAGATGTCCGGGAAGTAGAGCTGCAGGAAGTAGGACGTGCTGACAAACAGCACACCGCCGATCAGCGCCGTCAGCACGATGGCGCGGGGGATCACCCGATCCGCGTCCGGTGTCTCTTCCGACAGGGTGCTGATGGCATCAAAGCCGAGGAACGACAGACAGAGGATGGAGGCACCCATCAACAACGGCGAGATGTTGATCTGCTCGGAGAAGAAGGGACGGCTGCTGGCCACGGTCCCCAACCCTTCACCGTTGTGGACGCCCCAGGCGATCAGGCCGATGAAGACGGCGATAATACTGAACTGCATGATGACGATCAGGCTGTTGAAGTTGGCCACCAGCTTGATGCCGCGCAGGTTGAGTATGGTCATCACCGCGGCCAGTCCGAAGATATAGGTCCAGGGCTCCACCTCGGGGAAGAGAGCCTGCAGATAGATCTTGGCCAGCAGCATGTTGATCATCGGCATGAACATATAGTCGAGCAGGGAGGTCCAGCCCACCATAAAGCCGACATAGGGGTGAAACACCTTCTGGGCATAGGTATAGGCGGAGCCTGCCGACGGGAACTTGCGTACCAGATGGCCGTAGCTCAGGGCTGTGAACAACATGCCGATGAGGGCAAAGAGGTAGGCGGTCGGCACATGGCCTTCGGTAATTTCGGTGACGATGCCGAAGGTATCGAATACCGCCATGGGAGTGAGGTAGGCAAGACCCATGACCACGACCTGCCACAGTTTCAGGGTCTTTTTCAGACCAACCGGTTGGGCGTTCATCATGCCTGTTCCTCACGCGGTGCCAGGGCGGCACACTCCATCAACGAAACCGGGAGAGAGGCCCGGGAATCAAGGGCGCCGGGGTGGCGCGCGCCGGTCAGAGCCGGCAGGAAAGCATAGAGATGCCCCATGTTGTTCCTCACAGAATGTGGTGTCGGGAGATTGCTGCCAATCTCGCTATCTTTTCCGGGGGTTATCCGGCCTCGTTTATGGGTTTGTTCGCTGCACAAAAAGGACCGGTGAGATGTGGTGATACCGGTCCTTGCAGTGGCGGCGCATTGTGCATTTGCAGGGCCCCCTTGACAAGTAAAAAAGGGGGGCGAAACTGCATTTTTTTGCACAGGTTAGCGATTGCTTTCCTGCTGGTCAGTCCAGCACGGCCTCCAGCGATTTTTCAAGGAGTCGCAACCCTTCGTCAATCACTGCCGCAGGGGCGGTAAGGGGGGCGAGAAAACGGATGACATTTGCGCGCACCCCGCATGAGAGCAGGATCAGACCGCGCTTGCCCGCCTCGGTCACCAGACGTTTGGTTAGGTCGGGATCGGGCCGGCTGGCATCACGTTGTTTCACCAGTTCCATGGCCACCATGGCTCCGGGTCCACGAATTTGACCTATGCAGTCAAAACGCTCGGCTATGCGTTCCAGTCCCGCCTTGATCTGCTCACCTTGCGCCTGGGCCTTCTGGTTGAGCTGCTCCTCTTCGATCACCTGCAACACCGCCAGCGCGGCGGCGCAGGCAATGGGGGAACCGGCATAGGTGCCACCCAGGCCCCCCGGCTTGGCGGCGTTCATGATCTCTGCCTTGCCGACTACTGCAGAGAGCGGGAAGCCCCCCGCTAGACTCTTGGCCAGGGTCATGATGTCCGGCTCGATGCCGGCATACTCGGTGGCGAAGGTCTTGCCGGTGCGGCAGAAGCCGCTCTGGATCTCGTCACAGATGAGCAGAATGCCGTGCTGATCGCAGATGCTGCGCAGCTTCTGCATAAAGCTCGGGGAGGCGGGATAGAAGCCCCCTTCTCCCTGTACCGGCTCGATGATGATGGCGGCAACGCGGGAGGGTTCGATGTCGGCGCTGAAGCAGAGATCGAGGGCGTACAGGGCATCCTCTTCACTTACCCCCAGATAGTCGGCGGGGAAGGGGATGTGGTAGACCTCACCCGGGAAGGGGCCAAAGCCGGTCTTGTAGGGGACCACCTTGCCGGTGAGCGCCATCCCCATCATGGTGCGGCCGTGAAAGCCCCCCTTGAAAGCGATGGTGCCGCTGCGACCGGTATGGGCGCGGGCGATCTTGATGGCGTTCTCGACTGCCTCGGCACCGGTGGAGAGAAACAGGGTGCGTTTCGGGGTCGGGCCGGGCACCAGGGCGTTGAGCTTTTCGGCAAGCTCGATATAGCCCGGGTAAGGGGTGACCTGAAAGCAGGTGTGGCTGAATTTTTCCAGCTGCTCGCGCACCGCCGCCACCACCTTCGGGTGGTTGTGGCCGGTGTTGAGCACGGCGATGCCGGAGGCAAAGTCGATGTAGCGGTTGCCCTCCACATCCCACAGCTCGGCATTTTGCGCACGGTCGATAAAGACCGGCAGCAGGGTGCCGACGCCGTTGACCACGGCCGCTTCACGGCGTGCTTGCCACGCCTTGTTTGATTCTGACTGACTCATCTTTCCTCCCTGAGGGGCCGCAGCCCCTGATATTCCCTGAAAATGTGGCAGGCGTTTTGGCGCCCATTACCGCCGAACAGCCCATCGGGCCAGATCGGCGGCCTGTCGTCTCTGTTTTACTGCCCTAGCGAATGGCGCCAAAGCAGAGATATTTGGTCTCCAGATACTCCTCCAGCCCCTCGGCGGCCCCTTCCCGGCCCAGACCTGACTCCTTGATGCCGCCGAAGGGAGCCAGCTCAGTTGAAATGATCCCCTCGTTGATGCCGACCATGCCGTATTCAAGCTGCTCGGCGACGCGCCAGACACGGGCGATATCGCGGCCATAGAAGTAGGCGGCGAGCCCATAAGGGGTATCGTTAGCCAGCGCGATGGCTTCAGCTTCCGTCTCGAAGCGCACCAGCGGGGCGACCGGGCCGAAGATCTCCTCCTGCAGGATGGGGTTGGTTTTATCCACCTTGCCCAAAATGGTGGGTTGGTAGAAGAGGGGGCCGGCGGGGTGGGCTTCGCCCCCCTGCAGCACTTCGGCACCGGCGGCGACTGATTGCTGCACCAACTCGGCCACCTTGCTGGCGGCAGCCGGGTTGATAAGCGGGCCGATCTGGGTGCCCTCCGCCATACCATCTCCCACCTTGAAGGCTCTGACGGCAGCGGTCAGCTTCTCGGCGAAGGCGTCATAGACACTGGCCTGCACCAGAATGCGGTTGGCACAGACGCAGGTTTGCCCGGCGTTGCGGTATTTGGAGGCGAGTGCCCCGGCCACGGCGGCGTCGAGGTCGGCGTCGTCAAAGACGATAAAGGGGGCGTTACCGCCCAGCTCCAGCGACAGCTTTTTCATGGTGTCGGCGCATTGGCGCATCAGCAGCTTGCCGATGCGGGTGGAGCCGGTGAAGGAGAGCTTGCGCACCACCGGATTGCTGCACAGCTCGTTGCCCACAGCGCTCGCCTGATGGCTGGTGACGATATTGATGACACCGGCGGGGATGCCCGCCTGCTCGGCCAACACCGCCAGCGCCAGCGCGCAGAGCGGCGTTTCTGCGGCGGGTTTGATGACGATGGTGCAACCCGCTGCCAGCGCAGGGCCCGCCTTGCGGGTGATCATGGCAATGGGGAAGTTCCACGGAGTGATGGCGGCGACTACCCCGACCGGCTGCTTGATGGTGGCCAGCCGGCGATCGCCGCTAAAACCCGGGATGGTGCGGCCATAGGCGCGCTTGCCCTCCTCGGCGAACCACTGGATAAAGCTGGCGCCATAGGCCACCTCGCCCTTGGCTTCTGCCAGCGGCTTGCCCTGCTCGCAGGTCATGATGCGCGCCAGCTCGTCGCTATGGGTTGTGATGGCGGCAAACCAGGCGTAGAGCTTGTTGCTGCGCTCCTTGGCGGTCAGCGCAGCCCAGGCGGGTTGCGCCGCGTGGGCGGCCGCGATGGCGCGGCGGGTATCCTCGGCATCCATGTCGGGCACCTGGGTAATGACGGCCCCGCTGGCAGGATTGGTCACCTCGAAGGTGCGGCCGCTGGCGGCCTCGCACCAGTGACCAGCTATATAGGCACGGGATTTGATCAAGCTTTGATTGGAACTGGTAGCGGACATGGCAAGCCTCGATGATGAAACCTGGCAGCAAGGTGGCGATGATGCGGCTCATCCTGTACTGCTGCCGTATAAAATAATAAGCACAGAGAGACCATAAATTGAGCGCAAATGTTTTTCAAGTGTTAAATATATTTGAATTGTTGGTGTGTCGCATGCTAGAAATTGGGCTGTGTAGCGCAGTTTAACCAGATGAACAGGGTGTCGCATGATAAGTGGTGTGCAAAATAATGAACGCCAGGCTGTGTAAGATAGCAAACAGTGATGCCATGGCTGGTCCGCTATTTTAACCAGTGGCAACAGGGAGGTGGCCAATGTACCAACGTGACAAGGGAATCGATGGCGGAGGCCTGCCATGAGCGGCGCGCCAACCCAGAGCAGCAGTACCCGCTCCGGTCAGGGGGCTGCACGGCAGGCGAGCATGGGGGAGCGGCTGGCAGCGGTGCGTCATCAACTGGGGCTCTCCCAGCGGAGGGCGGCCGAGCTGAGCGGCCTGACCCACGGTGCTATCTGCATGATCGAGCAGGATAAGGTGAGCCCCTCGGTCGCCTCGCTGCAAAAGCTGCTCACCGTATATGGCTTGCCACTGTCACGCTTTTTTGCCGAAGAGGAGCTGAGTCGCCCGCCGCAGGTGGTGATCAAGGGTGATCAGTTGATCGAGCTGGGCAGTCAGGGGGTCTCGATGAAGCTGGTGCACAACGGCAACAACCGCCGCCAGCTCGGCTTTATGCTGGAGACCTACCCCCCGGGCACCGACACCGGTGGTCAGGTGACCCACCAAGGAGAAGAGGTGGGCACTGTGCTGGAGGGTTCGGTGATCCTGACCGTGGCAGGAGAGAGTTATCAGCTGGAGGCGGGTGACAGCTATGTGATCGACACTGGCGAACCCCACAGCTTCAGCAATCCGTCGGGGGAGACCTGTCGCATCGTCAGTGCCCATACCCCGGCCAGTTTTTAATCTTGGAATAGGGTTTGCCAACCAAACCGGTAAGGAAACAGGATCATGACCGAACATGTAAACAGTTACTACGCAGCCAGCGCCAATAAACACGCGCCCTACCCGACACTGACCGAGCAGCTGGAGTGCGATGTCTGCGTCATCGGGGCGGGGTATACCGGCCTCTCCAGTGCCCTGCATCTGGTGGAGAAGGGCTACAAGGTGGTGGTACTGGAGGCAGCCCGGGTCGGTTTTGGCGCCAGCGGCCGCAACGGCGGCCAAATAGTCAACTCCTACAGCCGCGACATTGACACCATAGAAGCGAACTGCCCGCCGGATCAGGCCAGGCTGCTCGGTTCCATGCTGTTTGAGGGGGGGCAGATCATCCGCGAGCGGATCAAACGCTACAACATCCAGTGCGATCTGCAGGAGGGGGGCGTCTTTGCCGCCGAGACCGAGAA
>NZ_JAAKNE010000074.1:0-21777 GCF_049170755.1 Aeromonas sp. 604176 | reverse complement strand
AGGTACTTCTTCACCCCGTCCGGGAACTTGATGTAGTTGCCCTCGTTGATGGAGTAGATCTTGCCCTCTTCCGGAATGCGGATGTTCTCGTGGGAGAGACAGAAGCAGCCGATGGAGGGGTCGTAGGTAAAGCCGTTGACGCCAAAGCCGGTAGTGTAGACCAGCATGGTGGAGGAGCCGTAGACCACATAACCGGCGGCGACCTGACGGTTGCCCGGTTGCAGGAAGTCCTCCAGGGTCACCGGCGAACCTTGCGGGCTCAAACGGCGGTAGATGGAGAAGATGGTCCCGACCGAGACGTTGACGTCGATATTGGAGGAGCCATCGAGCGGGTCGATCAGCACCACATACTTGGAGTTTTTGGAGAGTGGCGAGTCAAAGGCCACGAAGTCCTCTTCTTCTTCCGAGGCCATGCCGCACACCTCGCCGCGCGCTTCCAGCGCCGCCTTGAAGCGTTCGTTGGCGTAGACATCCAGCTTCTGCTGCACCTCGCCCTGTACGTTTTCAGCGCCCATGGAACCGATGATATCCGCCAGTCCCGCCTTGTTGATCTCCCGGTTCACCACCTTGGCAGCAAGGCGAATCGAGCTGAGCAACGAGGTCAGCTCGCCGGTCGCGGTAGGATAATCCGCCTGCTTTTTGACGATGAACTCACCCATGGTGATCATGTTTCGCATTTTTGTTCCTTTAGATCGCATCCGTTGGCATTGAAAACGTTTGCAGGCGTCGGCAAAAAAAATGCCGATCACCGGCGGCCTTGATTTGTAACCTAATGTAACGTCTGTTTTTTGTTTTTGCAGCGAATTAAGCGGCCTATTAAATAGGCTATTTCGCCTCACGTTATGGTAAAAGGCGCGTTTTATTCGGTTTCAATCGATAACTTTCGGACCCTTAATTCGTGGCAATAACCTGCGACAAGCCATGAGCTGACTGGCCTTGAGCCATTAAAAATGGAGTCTGATGGGCCTGCCATTACCTCAGCCATTGCCTCTTGAGATCCGATCGCCAATCCAGCACACTGATTTCGCTTTGGAAGCAAATAAAACTCAAGGATTATCAATGAACAAGACTCTCATTGCCGGCATGGTAGCCGGACTGTTTGCCCTTCCCGCCTGGGCTGCCCAGGTGCCTGCCGGTACCAAGCTGCTGCCGGATGCCCAACAAATCTACGTGACCAATATCGGCACCGAACCTACCACCATCGACCCCCAGCTGGTAGAAGAGACCGCCGGTAGTGCCATCGTCAACGATCTGTTTGAAGGGCTCTACGAGCTGGATAATACCGGCAAGATCAAGCCAGCAGGTGCCATCAGCTACGAGGTCGACAAGACAGGTACCGTCTACACCTTCAAACTGAGGCCCGAGGCCAAGTGGTCAAACGGTGAACCGGTCACCGCCGCCGATTATGTCTACGGCTGGCAACGGGCGGCCGATCCCAAGACTGCCTCCAACTACGCCTGGTTTATCGAGTTGACCGGTGTGGTCAATGCAAGGGAGGTGACCCAGGGCAAGAAGAGCCCGTCAGAGCTCGGGATCAAAGCGCTCGATGACCACACCCTGCAGGTCACCCTGAAAAATCCGGTCCCCTTCTTCCTGAAGACGCTGGCCCACTACACCACGTTCCCGGCCCCCAAAGACACCATTGAAAAATTCGGCAAGGATTGGGTCAAACCGGGCAATATCGTCTCCAACGGTGCCTTTGTACTCAAGGAGTGGACCCCCAACGAGCGGCTAAGTGCCGAGCGCAATACCCACTACTGGAACAACCAGCACACCGTCCTGAACAAGGTGATCTATCTGGAGATCGTCTCCGAAACCGCCGCCTACAACCGCTATCGCACCGGTGAACTGCACTACACCACTTATCCGTTGGAGCAGTACAAGCAGCTCAAGAGCAAGAGCCCGGAAGAACTGGTCAGCGTCCCCACGCTGGCCAGCTATTACTATGTCTTCAATACCCAGCGCAAACCGTTCGATGACCCGAAAGTACGCAAGGCGCTTTCGCTCGCCATCGACCGGGAGACCATCACCGACAAGATCCTGGGACAGGGACAAATTGCCGCATATAGCTTCACGCCCCCCATTGTGGACGGTTTTGAATTGAAAAAACCGGCCAGCCAGCTGCAGAGCAAAGAGGAGCGGATCAAGCAAGCCAAAGCCCTGTTGGCCGAAGCGGGCTATGGCCCGGACAAGCCACTCACAGTGGACATTCTCTACAACACCAACGAGAGCCACAAAAAGATTGCGCTGGCCGTCTCCTCCATGTGGAAACACAACCTAGGGGTCACTGCCACCCTCAACAACATGGAGTGGAAGACCATGGTCTCGGCGCTGAACGAGGGGGATTTCGGGGTTAGCCGCTATGGCTGGAACGGGGATTATAACGACGCCTCCACCTTTCTCGACATCATGACCTCCAGCAGCAGCGCCAACAGCGGCAAGTGGTTCAACAAGGAGTACGACGCCCTGCTGGCCAAGGCCCACGACTCGCTGGATCCCGCTGAACGCAATGCCCTGTATCAGCAGGCAGAGGCGCTCATTGATGCGGATGCCCCCATCGCCCCCATCTATTTCTCGGTCAAATCAAGGTTGCTCAAACCTTTCGTGAAAGGCTATCCCCACCTTAACCCGCAGGATGTGGTCTACAGCAAGGAGCTCTATCTGGTTGCCCAGTAACCGGCTCGGCAAGATGTGACCATAAAAAAGCGCCGGCATTGCTGCAGGCGCTTTTCATTGGCGGCCAAGCGGGCCATTGGGCCCATCTACGCTTTCACGCAAGATTACTCTTCGGGACAAGGAGCCAACACCTCCCGGCGACGACCTATCACCACCGGACGCACCAGCAACTGAGCCAGCAAAACCCCCAGCAGAGTCAGACCGCCCCCGATCAGGTGATAGCTGGTCAGCCGCTCTCCCAGCAGGGTGATGGCAAGGCCAGCCGTCATCACTGGCAGCAGATTCATAAAGATGGCGGTACGATTGGCACCAAGCAGGGTGATCCCCTGCATCCAGAGCCAGGGACAGAGGGCCGACGCGGGGATCCCCGCATAGAAGATCAGCCAGATCGCACGCCCCTCTGGCAGCTGACCATCCACCAGCAGAAAGAAGGGGGTCAGGATCAGCACACTGCAGAGCACCTGACCGTAGAGCAGCGACCAGTTGTCGAGCCCCAAATCCCACTTCTTGAGCAGCACGCTATAAAGGGCATAAGTGCCCGCCGAGAGCAGCATGTAGACAGAGCCGATATGAATACCCTGGGTAAACAGTCGGGTCGGATCCCCCTGCCCCAGCAAGATAGACAAGCCAAAGATGGAGAGCAGCGCCCCCAGCACGGCGCCCCAGGTGGGCCGCTCACGCAGCAGCCAGATGCTGAGTAACACGGTCAACAGTGGCGTCAGCCCCATCATCAATCCCATCTCGGTGGCCCCCATGGTCTGTGCGGCGTAGTACCCAAAGGTCTGATTAAGCACCATGCCCAGCGAGGCCAGCATGGCGATCTGCCAAAGGCCGGCACGAATGCGGGCACGCGCACGCCATACTCGACGGGCCAGAAACGGGCTTAATACCAGCGCAGCCACCACCCAGCGCGACCAGGCCAAGGCTGCCGGGGACAACACACCAACCGCCAGTTTGCTGACGATGCCATTGCCAGCCCAGATGGCAATGCAGGAGAAGGGAAACAGAAAGGCAAAGGGCATGAGAGGATCCAGACCGAAGAGACAACAGCGGGCCAGTATAGGGGGCGATGGAAGATAAACAAAGGTGTGGGCCTGAACAGCCACATGGTGAACGCCAGTAGCTAGAAACAAATATGCCCGCAAAAGTGCGGGCATATCAGTGCAGAAACAGGTTCAGAAGCGCATCACGCGGCATCCATGTGCAGTCTGGAGATCAGCTCGTTGACCTCGGTGACTGTCTGGCGATGGGGAATATCCGCCGGATTCGGCATCAGCAACAAACCGGATTGGAAATCAAACCGCCCCCGACCATGAATGTAAATCCGACCTTTAAAGAAGGTTTTGACATGCTTTGCCACCATCAGTGGCAGGTACTTCTTGAACACTCTCATCGTTTGCAACCTCTTGCAGTTGTATCCGTATGACAGCAGCTTCTGCGAATTAATTCCGTAAAATATTTATAAAAATCCGGAAAACTCGCCCATCTCTTCCCAAAAAATTCAATCTATAACTTTTTATTAACTTTTAGCCTATTGTATGCGGCCCTTCGAGCCAGAGCAAGGCTCCTTTGCCATCGTGCCACTCGATACAGGCGATCCCCGAGGTGGCAAACATGGGTGCTCCTGCGGCCGGACAGAGGCTTTGCACCAGATAACCCACTAGCGGCAGATGGCTGACCATCAGGATCTGGTCATGTTGTTCAGCCAAAGTGGTAAGGTAGCTGGCCACGAAAGCGGGATCACCGTAAGGGGTAATGTCGCCACTCTCTTCAACGGCTGCTGCGTCAGGCAATTCACTGCATATGGCTTGCCAGGTCTGGCGTGCCCGCAGATAGTTGCTGTGGATCACCCGATCCAGCGGGCCAATCAGCTGAGGCGCCAGCCAGCGGGCCATCTGGATAGACTCTTCAATACCCTGCTCGGTCAATGGACGCTGTTCATCTGTTTTCGCATTCATGCCAGCCTGGCCATGACGCATGATATAGATCTTCATTACAACCTCGCCCAACGGGCCTGTTTTGATAGCCGGGGGATCTTACCCCGCCACGGGTGTGGAAACAATTGCGCTACCTCTCAGAAAAGGGTTTGCCTGACGGTATAGCGGGGTCGATAATCATGTTTAAATTCAAATAAATCCAACGTGAGTCACACGCCAATGAGCCCATATGCCAGTCCCAATGACCATCGGCAATACCATTTTCTGGAGCTGGCCAACCGGCTCAGGGTCTTGTTGATTTGTGATCCCGACACCGACAAATCCGCCGCCTCACTGGCGGTCAATACCGGCCATTTTGACGATCCCGCTGACCGGCAGGGAATGGCCCATTTTCTGGAGCACATGCTGTTTCTCGGCACCTGCACCTACCCCAAGCCTGGTGAGTACCAGCAATTTATGAGCCGTCATGGCGGCAGCAACAACGCCTGGACCGGCACCGAGTTCACCAACTTCTTCTTCGAGATCGACAACGGCTTCTTCGAAGCAGGGCTGGATCGCTTCTCCCAGTTCTTTATCTGCCCCACCTTTGATCCGGAGTGGGTGGAAAAGGAGCGCAACGCGGTCGACTCCGAGTATCGCCTCAAGCTGCAGGACGACATGCGCCGCAGCTATCAGGTGCATAAAGAGACGGTCAACCCGGCGCACCCCTTCTCCAAGTTCTCGGTGGGCAACCTCGATACCCTGGCCGATCTGCCAGGACGGGATCTGCGCTCCGACCTTATCCGTTTTTACGAAAGCCACTACAGTGCGGATCGCATGGCTCTGGTGATGATCTCGCCGGAATCCATCGATACCCAGTTGCAGTGGTGCTGTCGCTATTTTGCTCCCATTTTGAATCGCAATTTGGGAACCCCGACTCTCACCATGCCGCTCTATCGGCTCGATGATCTCGGCGTGCGCATCCACATCAATCCGGTCAAGGAGACCCGCAAGCTGTCGCTCTGCTTCCCCCTGCCCAATGTGGACGAGTTTTACGACAAAAAGCCCCTCACCTTCCTGAGCCATCTGATTGGTTATGAGGGAGATGGCAGCCTGCTCTCCCTGCTCAAGGCGAAAGGCTGGGTCAACCAGCTCTCGGCAGGTGGTGGCATCAGCGGCGCCAACTTCAAGGATTTTGGCGTCAACTTTGGCCTCACCCCTCTGGGCCTTGAGCATGTGGACGACATCCTCGCCGCCCTGTTTGGCTATCTGAAACTGATTGGCCGCGAAGGGCTGCAGAGCTGGCGCTACGACGAAAAACGGACCGTGCTCGAATCGGCGTTCCGCTTTCAGGAGCGCGGCCGCCCCCTCGATACGGTGTCAGGGCTGGTGCTCAACCTCTTTAGCTACAAACCAGAGGATCTGCTCTACGGCGACTACATGATGCGCGAATATGACGAGGGGCTGATCCGCCGCTTCCTCGCCAAGCTCACCCCGCACAATTTGCGTATCACCATCACTGCGCCGGAAGTGGCGACCGATCGGCTGGCCCGCTGGTATCAGACCCCCTACAGCGTGACGACCATTACCGAGGCCGAGAAAATTTGCTGGCAGCAAAGCGAGCCGGATCCGGCGCTGGCGCTACCCAAGCCCAACCCCTTTATCAGCAGTAGGCTCGATCCGCGCACGCCCGAGCTTGCCGCCGACATGCCCGCCTGCCTTATCGATCGCCCCGGTTTTCGCCTCTGGCACCTCCATGAGCACCTGTTCAGCGTGCCCAAGGGCAATCTCTACATCTCCATCGACAGCGAACATGCGGTAAAAAATCCGCGCAATATCGCCATGGCGCGCCTCGCCGTGGAGCTGTTGGCCGACCACCTCAACGCCCTCACCTATCCGGCGGAGCTGGCGGGGCTGGGCTACCAGATCTATGCCCATCAGGGGGGCTTTACCATCAACCTGAGCGGCTTTGCCGACAAGCAGCCGCTGTTGCTCGACATGATCCTCGGCAACCGCACCCTGGGGTATCCGGATCCGGGTCGCTTCGCCGAGATCAAGGAGCAGCTCATTCGCAACTGGGATAACCAGTCCAAGGCGCGCCCCATTTCCCAGCTCTTTAACCAGCTCACCAGTTTGCTGCAACCGAACAACCCGCCGTTCGAGCAGTTGCTGCGCCACCTGCGCACCGTCGAGCTGGAGGAGATGCCCGGCTTCGTGGCCCAGCTGTTTGGCGAGGTGCATGTCGAGGCGCTGGTGCATGGCGACTGGACTGCCGCCGAGGCGCTGGAGCTGGCCGCCCTGATGGAGCGCCACCTGAGCGACATCAATGGCACCAGCAGCAAGCCGAGCGGCGAGACCCGTCGTCCGCTCATCTCCATTCAAGACAGAGGCACCCTTATTCGCGAGCAGGGTTGCGATCACGAAGACTCGGCACTGCTGGTCTACTACCAGTCTCGCACCACCCGAGCGCGGGCTCTCGCCTGCTTCACTTTGGCGAACCACATCATGTCCTCCACCTTCTTTCACGAGCTGCGTACCCGTCAGCAACTGGGGTATGTGGTGGGCGCCGGTAACCTGCCCCTCAATCGCCACCCGGGGCTGATCTTCTATATCCAGTCGCCGGTGGCGGGGCCGCAGATCCTGCTCGATGCGGTGGAGGAGTTTATCGACCTCTTCCCGCTCGCCATGCTCGAATTTACCGAGCAACAGTGGCAAGAGAGCAAGGCGGGGCTGCAAGCCCAGCTGAGCGAGCGGGATGCCAACCTGCGCAGTCGCGGCCAGCGGTTGTGGGTCAGCATCGGCAACAAGGATCTGGGGTTTGATCAGCGGGAACGGGTCTGCGACGAGGTGGGCAAGTTGAGCCGCGCCGATCTGGTGCGCTTTATCACCCAACTGCGTTCGCGCACCTCCGATCGGCTGATCCTCTGCAGCTATGGTCAGGGGCACGAACATGACGAGCGGATCACCGGCCAGTTTATCGACGACCCGCGGGCATTTCGGCTCAATGCCGCCACCTTCGAAGCCTGATCAGGCCTCGACATCCCCCGTTTTTCCTTCCCACGGCAAATCGCAGGCAATAAAAAGCCGACCCATCAGGGTCGGCTGGAAAAACCATAACAATTGCGACCAAAGCCGCCAAAAGTGAACATGAGCGTGAAAATCAGACACTGAGTTGCTGATCAGCAAGCGGGAAAGACCCGATACTCGCTTTGCAATGCCAACAGTGATTGAGAAACAGCCTCATATTAGGCACTCCCCCCGCCAATCACGTTGATCTACGTCAAAGGAGGTAGCGAAGAGCGCGTAGCCTGATGATTTGTCGGCGCAGATCACTCTTTGGCCGCCCGTTAGCTGCCCGTTAACCCCGGCGAACCAGCCGGTAGGCCACCTCATCGAAGTAGGAGAGCTGGCCCGACAACACCCGCGGGTGATCCACCTCGGCGGCGCGCCCCAGCACCTCGATACGAAAATCGCGCTCAAACAGGGCCCGTACCTCCATCTCTCCCACCGAGAAGGGGGGCTGACTCTGCTGCTCCGGCTGATATTCGAGGGTTACCAGCAGGATCTGGCCACCGGTCTCGACCAGCGAACTGATCAGGGCAGCATACTGGCGGCGCATCGCGGTCGGCAGGGCGATCAGCGCCGCGCGGTCATAGACCAGCCGGTAACGGCGACCCAGACTGGGGGCAGCGAAAAAATCCCCCTGAAAAATGCGCAGGCTGTCCACTTGATGGCACTGATAAGGGCCCACTTCGCTGACGGTATCGGCGAGCTGGTTTTCACTGAAGAACTGGCTGACGGCAAGGCTCGATAGCTCGAAACCGTCGACCGGATGGCCCTGAGCGCTCAGCCAGAGCATGTCGCGGGACTTGCCGCACAGGGGAACCAGCACCGGCTCGTCCGCTTGCTGGGCCGACCACCAGGATTGCAGCCAGTGGTTGAAGTCCGCCTGATGAAAGCCAATCCGGTTCTCTTCCCAACGTTGATGCCAAAACGCAGCTTCCATCGTTATTACCCTTCTGTACTAAAGATGCCTCAATATCACAACTTAACCGGCACCGCGCAACCCTCTGCCCTCCCCTTTTTGCCGCGCAGCCTCTGCGTGTTATCGGGCGAATGACGGGACGTCCCCATGCCCTGCGCCTCGCTGTCGCAATGGGCGCTATTGGCTGCGTTTATGACGGACAAGACATACCAACCCATGCAAAAACGTCATGGGTGTATGGCGATGAAGGAATGAAAGGAATGAAAGGAATGACGTTGGCAGGCCAAAACGTGCCCGCCAACGCCAGAAAGATCACGACAGCGTGGCGCGAGCGGCCGCCAGCTGGCGCTCGATATAAGCAAAATCGGGACGATCGGCGGGGAGTTCCGAGAGGCAGGCCGCTTTGAGCTGATGCAACCCATCAAGCGGTGAGTCTTGCGTATCGCAATGGGCCAACAACTCTTCAAGCAGGCAACCAAAGGCACGCACTTCCAAACGCTCAAGGCCTACGGCCCGCTCGCGGTCGCTGCGCTCATATAAGGAAGCCGCACCAAAATCCCCCAGCAGAGCGCGAGCCGGGGCGTCAAACCCACGGGCAAACAGAATATTGTGGCCGTAGAGGTCCCCGTGCATGATGCCCGCGCGGTGCAGATGGCCCGCTACCGAGGCAATGCCGTGGGCCATCGCCAGCGCATCCGGCACACTCAGATGCAGCTCCTCTGGATAGACATCCCGGGTGCAGGAGTCTAGGCTCGGCGGCCCGGCCAGATTGGCAAAGGCCGGGTCGATCAGCTCCATCACCAGCGCCGGAATGCCGGAGGGGTGATCCGCCACCTTGCCTATCACCTTGATAAGTTTGGGATGAGTGCCCGCCGCCAGCGACGCCGCCATCTCGCAGCGGGGCAGCCCGTCACTGGTCACCGCCCCCTTGAACAGCTTGACCGCCACCTGACTATCATCGCCTCTATCGCTCGCCTGAGTCACTTCATCAGCAGTATTACCCACAAGGGTGGCGCGATGGATAACGCCAGATGCTCCCTGCCCCAGCAACTCGCCCAGCGCCAGCGTCTCCCAGGCAATGGGCGCGACATGGGCATCATCGATGGCCCACGCCTCCTCCCCTTCGCTAAAGGGGTTGCCTGAGTAGGCAAGCCAGGAAAGGCGCGGCAGCGAGAGCAGCCACTCGGGGAAGCGTTCGATGCGGTTGGCGGCGATGCGCAGCAGCTCCAGCTTGCGGCAGTTGGCAAGGCTGGCCGGCAGCTCGCGCAGGCGGTTGCCCGCCAGCATCAGCTTTTGCAGGGCGTCACACTGGCCCAGCTCATCAGGCAACTGTTCCACTGCGTTGTCGGTCAGGATCAGCCAGCGCAAACCGGCGGGCAGCGCCTTGGCCGAGACGGTAGCAATCCGGTTGGCCTTAAAGCCCAGCATGGTGAGCGTCGGGCAACGCCCCAGCACCTCGGGCAGCTCGGTAAAGCGGTTCTCGGAGCAGAAGATAATGCGCAGTTTGCCAAACTCGGCCAGCTCGTCGGGGAGCGTGCTTAGCTGGTTGCCGGTCAAATCCAGCACCTCCAGTGTCTCTTTCAGGCTCAAAATCTCGGTGGGGAACTCCGTCAGGTTTTCACAAAGCTTCAGATGGCGGGCACCGCACAGTTCACCCGCACGCAGCTGTTCCAGAGTATGCATAACCGTTTCTCAATCCTGATAATCTGCCTGATGACGTAGCCAGCCATCAGCGCGCGCCGAACCGGGGTCCGGCGGTTTTAAAGGGGGGCATTATAAAGAATCAGGGGGGCAGATCACCCCTTGTAGCTTGAAAGTATGCGGCTTATACGATCGCCAAGACAGCGGCATCTATTGCACGTTGGCAGCGCTTTGCTCGCGGCCAGCTTGCAATGCCGCTGTAGCATGACCTGAATGCACAGCGTAATGAATCCTTATTTCCGTCCGCTCCCCAGCGATTGAATAAATGCCAGCGTACGACGATTAAACTGCTCCGGCTGCTCCACATTGCAGACATGACCGCACTGCTCGATTACCGCCAGCGAGGAGCTGGCATCGCGGGCCACCTGCTCGCGCACCGGTGCCAGAAACATATGATCCTCCTCCCCCATCACATAGAGGGTGGGAATGGGCAGGGAGCGTTCGCGGAAGTAACGCATCAGTGGGTTGACCTCAGTGGCGAGGCGGAACCAGCGTTTGAACTCTTTCTGGCAGAGCTTGCGGGCCTCGCGCACAAAGAGGTTGCGCGACTCCTGATGGTGCTGGCGCGGCATGATGATGAAGGCAAACAGCCGGTAGAGCCACATATAGGGCAGGAAGTGCTGGCCGAGTCGGCCCAGCTGCACCAGCACCCGCGAGCGGATATCGAGCCGCAGGATGGCGCCCCCCAGAACCATGCTTTTGACCCGCTCCGGGCAGAGCTCGGCCAGATGGCGAATAAGGATGGTGCCAAGGGAGATGCCGACAAAGTGGGCGCGGCGGATATCGAGATGATCGAGCAGCCGAACGATATCTTCGGTCACTTCCCGAAAGCTGTAGTGACCCTTGACCACCTGTTGCAGCTGGTGGGACTGGCCGTGGCCGCGCAAGTCCAGCAGCAGCACGTTGAAGTGCTCGCGATAGGCGCGCAGCTGTTTGAACCAGATGGAGGAGCTGCCACCGGCGCCGTGGACAAACACCACCCAATCCCGCTCGGGACCCAGTTCGAAAGTCTTGTGATACAACATCCAATAGGCTCCCTTGGTGATGGGGGGTATACTCGGCTGCGCGCATATTAACAGAACAGGCCCGCCGATAGATATGCGCCTGACATGACCCGGATCACCCCTTGCGCGAGAACTTTCCATGGATTTGACCCGTTTGCGCCACTTTCTGCTGACCCTGCCGGGCGCCACCGAAGATACCCCGTTTGGCCCGGAGATCCTGGTCTACCGCATCGCGGGCAAGATGTTCGCGCTGGTGGATTGGCAGGCCGAGCCGCTTACCATCAACCTAAAATGCGAGCCCGAGCTGGCGTTGCTGCTGCGCGAGATCCACCCCGAGGTCAAACCGGGTTGGCATATGAACAAGCAACACTGGAACACAGTGACCCTGAACAGCACCTTGCCAGATGATCTGTGGCAGGGCTGGGTGCACCACTCCTATGAGCGGGTTGTCGCGGGTCTGCCCAAAGCCAAACGGCCACAGGCGCCGCGTCCCCTCTCCCTCACTGACGACCCAACCTTATGACCCCAGCACTTAGTCCAGCACTTTGCATTGTCCCCCTTGGTGAGGCACATATCCCCGCCCTCGTGAGCCTGTTTGAGCAGGCGGTGCGACGCTGCGGCCCCGAGCACTACAGCGCCGAACAGGTGGAGCAGTGGGCCCTCGGTTCACAACATCCGGGCTTTGTCAGCCAGCTGCGCGAGCACCACGGCTGGGTGGCGGAGCTGGCAAATGTGCCCCTCGGTTTTGTCACCCTGAGCCCCGATGGCCATCTCAGTCTGCTCTATGTAAGCGCCGACCATCAGCGCCAGGGACTGGGCAATCTGCTGCTCACCACGGCGCTCGCGGGGGCCAGAGGGCTCGGTATGACCCTCATCACCACCGAGGCCAGCGCCTTCAGTTATGAGCTATTTTTACGACATGGCTTTACGTTGACCGGGCTGGAGTCCGTGGAGCGGGGCGGAGTCAGTTTTACTCGCCATCGCATGCACTGCTGCTTGCCAAGCTAGGGCAAGCCACTAAAATACGCTTAATTTTCGTATTGTTACTGTATTGAGGCAGCAACCATGGTGGTAGAAAGTGAAGGCTATATCTCGCTGATCGAGTATCTGGTGGAGAGTTTGGGATTGTTTGAATCCCAACAGCAGAACGATGGTGAAGAGACCATCGAAGATCTGGTCAGTGGCCGTGTTGCCAGCAACCTGATGGCCATTTGCGAGCAAAACCCCCAGCTAGATCCCAAGGTGCGTTTTGCCATCATGCAGGAGGCCGACGCCGTGGTCGCCGACCTGGAAGAGGTGCTCTCCGCCGTCTGGCTGCGCGCCCCGACCCCGGAACAGAAAACCTTCCTCATCGAGTTTATCGATCTCATCAAGAACCTGTTCGACAGCGCCATCGGCTGATCTGCCGTCCGGCTCTCCCGCCCAACGCAAGATTTCAAAGCAGCAGATAAGGAAAAGGGCCGCCTTGGTGGGCAGCCCTGCTTGCTATCATTTTCAACCCGCCAGTGCGTTCATTCATCAGGCGGTTATCAAGGCAAGAAATGTGTCTGGACTTTGCATCCGATCCCTGGACGCTACCTAGTTAGTCCCGACTGGTCGCAATAAGTTCCCTCCTCCGACCATTTATTTTCACTTTTATTAAGAAATCGACTACAAACCTGTTCAGCGGTTCAGGCTGGGCGGCAAACAGACTCCAATGCCACCCAGTCCGCAGTAGCCATCCGGATTTTTCTCCAGATATTGCTGATGGTAATCCTCGGCGTAGTAGAAGGGCGCCAGCGGCAAAATGCGGGTAGTAATGACACGGCTGTCGCCGCTTGCCGCCATCGCCTGCTGGTAGGCCGCCATGCTCTGCTGGGCAATGATCTGCTGGCTCTCGTCGCCATAGAAGATCACCGAGCGATACTGGGTGCCAATGTCCCCCCCCTGACGCATCCCCTGCGCCGGATCGTGCTGCTCCCAGAACAGTCTGAGCAGATCGCCGTAGCTGATCATTGCCGGATCAAACACCACCTGCACCGTCTCGGCATGACCGGTCAGGCCGCTGCACACCTCTTTGTAGGTGGGATTCTGGGTCACGCCGCCCTGATATCCGGCCGCGGTGGAGTAGACGCCCGGCTGCTGCCAGAACAGGCGCTCCACGCCCCAGAAGCAACCCATGCCAAACCAGGCGATCTCCATGCTCTCGGGCCAGGGACCCTGAGTCGGGTTGCCATTCACCGCATGCTGCTGACCAATCACCATCGCTTCGCGTCGTCCCGGCAGGGCATCTGCCGGTGAAATAATCTGTTCCATGAATTCTGTCCTTGTATAAAACCCTGTGAAATCACACAGCTGACGAAAAGGAGCATCGAAGATAGCAGTTTATCGCGCCGGATCAACCGGCGGGCCCCTCCCCGCTCGCCCCGGCGGCCATCTGCACCGTCCGTCACCCTTTCCCGATCCGCACTGCCAAGCCGCCCCTCGTAGACCAGAAACAGCCAAAATCAATATTTAGTCTTGATTTGTGAATTAATTTTCATATATTGAGCAAATTGCTGTTTTTTTATGGAAGAAATATCAAGTGCGTGAACGCGAACCCAGTCTGGTCAATGCCTTCCGGCAATCCACCCCCTATGTCAATGTGCATCGGGGTGCCACCTTTGTGCTGATGATGGGGGGAGAAGCCATCTGCCACCCCAACTTCGCCAATATCGTCAGCGATATCGCCCTGCTGCAGACACTGGGCATACGCCTGGTACTGGTGTTTGGTTCACGTCCGCAAAACGATGAAGCGCTGGCCCGCGCCGGTATCGAGGCCCAGTATCACAAGCGGATCCGGGTCACCGATGACGAGAGTTTCACCATCATCAAACAAGTGTGTGGCGGCCTGCAATACGACATCACCGCCCAGCTCTCCATGGGGCTCGCCAACACCCCCATGCAGGGGGCGCGGATCAGCGTGGTGAGCGGCAACTTCGTCACCGCCCAGCCGCTGGGGGTGGATGATGGCATCGACTTTTGCCATAGCGGCCGGGTGCGCCGCATCGACGTGGAGGGGATCACCCGCCAGCTCGATCAGAAGAGTCTGGTGCTCATCTCCCCCATCGGCTGCTCGGTCACCGGCGAGAGCTTTAACCTGAGCTCCGAAGAGGTGGCCCGCCGGGTGGCGGTCGACCTCAAGGCGGACAAGCTCATCTGCTTTAGCAGCACCCAGGGGGTAATGGACAGGCGCGGCGAAGCCATCTCAGAGCTCTTCCCCGAGCAGGCCGAAGAGCTGCTGATTGAGCTGGAGCAGGCGGGAGAAGAGATGTCCGGCACCGCCCGCTATCTGCGCGCAGCGATCGCCTCCTGCCGTGGCGGCGTGCCCCGCTCCCATCTGGTGAGCTATCAGGATGATGGCGCCATGCTGCAGGAGCTGTTCAGCCGCGACGGCCTCGGCACCCAGATAGTGCGGGAAAGTGCCGAGCAGGCCCGCGCCGCCACCATCGAAGATATCGGTGGCATTCTGGATCTTATTCGCCCGCTGGAGGAGGAAGGGATTCTGGTACGCCGCTCGCGCGAGCAGCTGGAGATGGAGATCGACAAGTTCACCATCATAGAACGCGATGGCCTGATCATCGGCTGCGCGGCCCTCTACTGCTTTATGGAAGAGGCGATGGCGGAGATGGCCTGCGTCGCCATCCACCCCGACTATCGCAACTCCAACCGGGGGGATCAGCTGGTGGCCAAGGTGGCCGAGCGGGCCAAGCGGCTCGGCATTCGCCGCCTGTTCGTGCTCACCACCCGCTCCATCCACTGGTTCCGGGAGCGGGGCTTTGATCCGCTGGAAGTGGAAGATCTGCCGGTGGCGCGCCAGCGTCTCTACAATTGGCAGCGCCGTTCCAAGGTTTTGTCAAAGACCATTGCCTAAGTTATTGATTCTGCTTTGAGTTAGCCGACAATTTGAACTTTTTCACAAACTCGATTGACAGTGCAATCCAACGCAGGGTATTTCTAAATGCACTCCACCACCCTGGTGGAGCCAGAAGAGGAGCGCTGCCTAGGCAGCCCAAGGGAGGACGCCAGAGTCCGGTGAACTTGGGTCAGGGGGAGCAGCGCCGAGACGAGTGAGGAGACTGGTAACCTCAACGTCGGCTGCGGGGGCTGAATCCCCCGGGTTGTCATCGGTAGTGATCATCCCCCACCGCGCCCTGTCAGGGGCGGTACGGGATGGGCTCTGCAGGTGGAGTGCTTCTGGCCGGGATAGCTTCGTTCATTCCTGCCATTTTCAGCCTCCTCCTCTCTTTTTTGCCCGATGGAACCGGAATCTTAAAATAAGACAGGAGTAAGCAATGAGCCCGATCAATGTCGCCAAGTTTGGCGGAACCAGTGTCGCCAACTTCCCGGCCATGAACCACTGCGCCGATATCGTGCTGGCCAATCCCGCCACCCGGGTGGTGGTACTGAGTGCCAGCGCCGGTGTCACCAACCTGCTGGTCGCCCTGGCACAAGGTGAGCTGGACGAAGCGGGCCGCGACGAGCAGCTGGCCAAACTGGCCGGGATCCAGCAGGCCATTCTGGCCGATCTCGGCAACCCCGTTGATGTGAGCGCCCTCATTCATGGCCAGCTGGACGAAATTCGCCTCATGGCCCAGCAAGCCCACCAGCATACCGATGCGGAGCTGGCCGACCGCCTCATCGCCTGCGGCGAGCTGATGTCTACCCGTCTCTTTACCGAACTGCTGCGCCAGCGCGGCGTCAAGGCCCACTGGCAGGATGTGCGCCAGCTGATGCGCACCGATAGCCGCTTTGGCAAGGCCACCGTCGATCTGGCCACCACCCGAACCCTCTGCCAGCAGACGCTGGGCCCGCAGCTTGGCGACAGCCTCATCATCACCCAGGGCTTTATCGGTGCCGATGGCGATGGCCGCACCACCACGCTGGGGCGCGGCGGCTCTGACTACAGCGCGGCCCTGCTCGCCGAAGCGCTCGATGCCGCCAGTATCGAGATCTGGACCGATGTGCCCGGCATCTACACCACGGATCCGCGCCTCGTCACCCGCGCCCGCCCCATTCCCGAAATCAGCTTTGTCGAGGCGGCCGAGATGGCCACCTTCGGCGCCAAGGTGCTACACCCCGCCACCTTGCAACCGGCGGTACGCCAGAATATTCCGGTGTTTGTCGGTTCCGCTAAGGAGCCCGCCGCCGGTGGTACCTGGATCCGCGCCAGCACAGATTCAAGCCCGCTGTTTCGCGCCGTCGCCCTGCGCCGCCAGCAGGTGCTGGTGACCCTGCACAGCCTCAACATGTTCCACGCCTACGGCTTTTTGGCCGAAGTGTTCGGCATTCTGGCCCGTCACCGCATCTCGGTCGACCTCATCACTACCTCGGAAGTGAGCGTGTCATTGACGCTGGATCACACCGGCAGCCAGAGCAACGGCGAGCCGATCCTGAGCGACAAGGTGCTGACCGAGCTGGGCCAGCTCTGCAAGGTAGAGGTGGAAACCGGTTTGGCACTGGTGGCACTCATCGGCAACCGGATGAGCGAAGTGAACGGCGTTGGCAGTCAGGTCTTTGACGCCCTGCGCGAGCACAACATCCGGATGATCTGCTACGGCGCCAGCGCCCACAACCTCTGCTTCCTGGTCAAGGAGAGCGAGGCGGGCAATATCGTCAACCGCCTCCATCAGGAGCTGCTGGACTGACCCTCCCCCGAGGCAATTCCGGCCGTGCAACAGGGCGCCTACAAGGTGCCCTGTTCATTTGTATTCCGCGGTTGTGTTAGCTCAGGCAAGGCTGGTAGCAGGCAACTGGCAGGCAACTGCTTCCCGGCGCAGCTGCTGCAAGCGGGCCAGCAGCCCGGTCTGGCCCAGCTCCGTCTCCTGAGTCGAGAGATTATCCACCAGCAGCGGATAGTGATCCGTCACCGCCTGCATCAACCAGTCGAGGCGACGCAGGGTGAGCGGGCCGCAACTCTGGCCGCTCAGATCATCGGCCACATCGAGCCGGTGGCTGCGATACATGTCACGCCACCAGTTGGCGACCAGCGCCTCGTCGCTCGCCAACGCGGCGCTCCACTCCCCTTGCAGGGCGTGCAGGCGGGCCAGCACGGGCGCGCTGGCCCCTTCGCGGATCAGGTGGTGGATCTCCCGTTTCACCCATTTCAGGCAAAGCTCGCGCCAGTAGCGAAATTGCGGCAGAGGATCGGCCTCATCGAGCCAAAGCCCCGAGAGGGTGCGGGTCTCCAGTCGCTCCGGCACATGGAACTGCGGGTCGACCAGACCGTTGGAGTTGTATTCAAAGCGGGGATCGAAGGTCCACATATAGCCAAAGTCGAACACGCAGATCTGCTCGCCGTCATCGAGCAGGTTGCCCGGGCTCGGGTCCCAGTCAAACCAGCCCCAGCGGGCCAGCTCCCCTTGCACCTCCAGCATCTGGGCCAGATTGCGCTCGTTGAGCTGATGGACGGGCACACCCCGCAACCAGGGGGAGACCAGTACCCCGGCGCGCGCCGAGCCAAAGCTGGTGCAGACCACGTGGGAGAGGACAGTAGGATGCAGCTCGCGCAGCGCCTCGATTTCGCGCCGCCGCTCCAGCTCGGTCAGAAAGGCGGTCTTGCCATCGAGGTTGGCCACCAGTGAATCCTGACGGCGCCGCTTGAGGCACCAGTGATGCCCCTCCACCTTGAGGTGAAACACCTCGGCGGTGAGACCGTGGCGATAGACCTTGACCACAGCCGGATGGCTATCCTTCAGCTTGACCAGTTGGGCCAGCGGCAGCGGGCAGTCGCGCTCGCGTCCGATCCGGATCTCTTCCTTGCTCTCCAGCATGCGCAGCAATCTGGCCTGACGTGCCATCACTTTGGGATTCATACATGTACCTCCAGTCGCTATCGAGAGACTAAACAGCAGATCCCTCCCAAGCCAGTGGCAAAACCCCATGATGACGCTTTCATCACATATTCCGAACAACCCCTCGATCGGGATCACAATTTGCAAGGTTGAGCTGTAACCAAATATTCATTAAGTGGTCATTAAATTGACAAGCTGAAACAAGGCCCGCACCATCGGGTCAAACTCTATGCGGATGAACGATCTCTCCCTCACTCGCTCAAAGGATGAGCTTATATGAATCGCCCCTCCTCAGGCAGCCCCCGCGTCCTGAGTCTGCCCTCTCTGCTGCTTGCCCTGCTGGGCGGATTGCTGCTGCTGACCCTGTTGTTGCCGCTGATCAATCCCGGTAGCTGGCTGGGCCGTGCCCAGCCGCTGGTGCTGGGCCCCGCGGACAATCCACTGGCCACCCTCACCCGCCACACCCTGCTCTATAAAAGCGACAGCCGCGGCCTCTATCTGGTGGTACGCAGTCAGTGGCAGTTGCGAGGGCCGCTGCAAGCAGGGGACAAGGTGCGGGTGGAGCTGCTCAACGACAAGGGGGAGCGGATCGACCAGCTGAGCCAAGCGGTGGATAAACGTCAGGTGTGCCGCAATAACCGCTGCTCGCTGGATCTCAACAGCACCCTGCGCGCCCCGGACGATGCACTGGCCAGCCGTTATCAGCTGCGCATCGGTCTGCTGCTCAAGGATCGCCCCGAGAGCGGCGATTTCAGCCAGATCCTGCAAACCCTGCCCGAGCAGGGCTTCAACCTCACCTATCTGGTGGTGAGCCTGACGCTGGTGCTGGCCCTGAGCGCCGCCGTGCTCAAAACGGTGCTGCCAAAGCTGCGCCGCAGCCTGCGCTGGCGGATCATCGGCAGCCTGCTGCTCGGCAACCTCACCTTCGTGCTGCTGCACGGCTTCGTGGTGTTCAAGCTGGGGGAGTTTCTGCTCTGGTCAGGCTTTCGCCCGGAGCACTACTATCTCGCCTGGGGCAGCATGGTGCTGGGCTGGAGCCTCTGCGCGCTGGCGGGCTTCAACCTCTATATGGGGCTGGTCTTTACCGCGCTTTCTGGCATAGGTCTGCTCGCCAACTTTATGAAGATTGCCATCTACGGCGTGCCGCTCGGCGGGGACGATTTTGGCAACCTGCTCGCGCTGCTGCGGATCCTGCTCGACCAGCACCCCATCCTGCCCATCTTCACCGTGTTGCTGGCACTGTTTCTCTGCTGGCGCTTTGCCCTGTCACGCTGGGTGTTGCGCACAGCCGCTGCCACCGTCGCCTTCTTTGCCCTGTGCGTCTTTGCCACCCAGACCGGCAACAAGCTGCTGGGAGCCAACATTCGCTACGTGGATCGCGCGGTCAACTACCACAGGGACATCATCCGCTCCGGCCCCGGCCTCTATCTGTTCAATCTGGTGGACGAGATGCTGCAAAGCGGCAGCGTGTTTCGCTACCCCTTGCAGATCAACGAGCTGACCCCGCAGCTGAGTTATCCGCCCCAGGGCATTGCACCGCGTTGGGATCTGGTGATCGTACTGCAATATGAGTCGCTCTGGCTCGACTGGAAGGGGCGGATCTGCGCCCCGGCTCCCACCCTCTCCCTGCCCGCCAGCGTGCAGCAGTGGCAAAAAACCATCCACTCCCCCACCACCGGCGGCATGACGGTACTGGCGGAGTTTGAGATGAACACCGGCCTGCCGGTGGGCTTGCTCAAGCAGGGGGTGGTGCCCTACTACTACCTCTCGCAGCAGGTGCCGGGGCTGGCCCAGAGCGCCAGACAGAGCGGCTACCAGACCCTGTTCGCCCACCCCTATGTGGAAAAATTCTGGGGCCGCGCCAAGGCAATCCCGGCGCTTGGCTATGAGGAGCGCTGGTTCGATACCCGCTTCACCACCCTTGAACACAAGGGGCTCTATATCTCCGATGATGCGCTGATCGACCACATACTCAAACGCAGCGAGCAGGATGACAAACCGCTGTTTGCCTATGCAGTCACCATGCAGGGGCACGGCCCCTTCGATGGCCCCCGCTATCAGGGGCAGGAGCGCAGCGGCGCCTGCCCGAACCAGAGCGAGAGCGACACCCAGCTGCTCAACACCTACTACACAGGGGTGGTGGATGCCATGGCCTCGCTGGAGCGGCTGCTCAAGACCCTCGACCAGTCGGGCAAGCGCTATCTGGTGGTGGCCTTTGGTGATCACCAGCCGTTTTTGATGTCCGCCGGCAAGGGCATTCACGGTGACAAGCCGGCGCGCGATGCCACCTACCAGATCCCCATGATGGCCTTCACCCGCGCAGATGACCCCCTCAATCTGGCGACCCAGTTTGCGCCGGTGCGCCAGCTCTACCAGATGGGTCAGGCCACCCGCCAGCTGCTGGCGGGGGATATCACCCCCATCGAAGAAAAACCCCTGCTCCATCCGGTGCTGGGGGAGGAGAAAGGATTCGACCCTTCAAGCCTGGTGCCGCAGATCCGCGCCAGCTTCCGGCCCGATGCCCTGCCCTGAGCCTTAAGCACCGCAATACGAATAGATGAGGCCGCAATAGCGGCCTCTGGTTATCACTTTCTCTTTGTCACTGCGACTGCGAAATCCGGTCTTTAGCAGGCGTTACGGGTTGCAACGGCATCCGCCAGGTTGCGCAGCAGCACTTCGGTATCGGCCCAACCGATGCAGGCATCTGTGATGCTCTGGCCGACGGTGAGTTCACACCCTTCCACCAGATCCTGACGGCCTTCCACCAGATGGCTCTCCACCATCACACCAAACACCGCCTTGCTACCGGCACGCAGTTGGCCGGCCACATCCTCGGCCACCAGCATCTGGTTCTTGAACTGCTTGCTGCTGTTTGCATGACTAAAGTCGATCATCACCTTCTGGGGCAGACCGGCCTTCTCCAGCCCCTTCACCACCTCGTCCACGTGGGCGGCGCTGTAGTTCGGCTCACGACCACCACGCAGAATGATGTGACAGTCCGGGTTGCCGCGGGTCGCCACGATGGCGGAGTGACCGTATTTGGTGACCGACAGGAAGTGGTGCGGCGCACTGGCAGCGCCAATGGCATCGATGGCAACCTTGATGGTGCCGTCAGTGCCGTTCTTGAAGCCCACCGGACAGGAGAGACCGGAGGCCAGCTCGCGGTGTACCTGGGATTCGGTGGTACGGGCACCGATCGCGCCCCAGCTCATCAGATCCGCCACATATTGCGGGGTGATCATGTCGAGGAACTCGGAGGCAGTCGGCAGCCCCATGTCGTTGAGATCCAGCAACAGCTTGCGACCAATACGCAGACCGTCATTGATCTTGCAGCTGTTGTCGAGGTACGGATCGTTGATCAGCCCCTTCCAGCCCACTGTGGTACGCGGTTTTTCGAAGTAGACCCGCATCACGATCTCCAGCTGATCTTTCAGCTCGTCGCGCAGCGCCTTGAGGCGCTTGCCGTACTCCAGCGCGGCAACCGGATCATGGATGGAGCAAGGGCCAATCACCACCAGCAGACGATCATCTTCGCCGGCCAGGATATTGTGAATGGCCTGACGGGATTCAAAAACGGTGGACGAGGCCACCTCGGTAGCCGGAAACTTCTCAAGCACCGCAACCGGGGGTAATAACTCTTTGATTTCACTGATACGAACGTCGTCGGTTTGATGCTGCATGAC
>NZ_JAAKNE010000073.1:0-21836 GCF_049170755.1 Aeromonas sp. 604176 | reverse complement strand
ATCTTCCCGCTGATGGCGCAGGATGGCGGCGTGCTGACCCGTGCCGGCCACACCGAAGCGGGCTGCGATCTGGCCCGTCTGGCCGGTTTCGAGCCTGCCGCCGTCATCGTCGAGATCCTCAACGAAGATGGCACCATGGCGCGCCGTCCGGATCTGGAGCTGTTCGCCGAGGAGCACGGCATCAAGCTTGGCACCATCGCCGACCTTATCGAGTACCGCAACCAGCACGAGACCACGGTCGAGAAGGTGGCCGAGTGCAAGCTGCCCACCGAGTTTGGCGAGTTTGACCTCATCACCTTCCGCGACACCATCGACAATCAGGTTCACTTCGCCCTGAAAAAGGGTGAGGTGCAGGCTGATCAGCCGACCCTGGTGCGCGTCCACCTGCACGATGTGCTGAGCGATCTGCTGCTGACCGACCGCCATGCAGCACGCAGCTGGCCGCTGCCCAAATCCATGGCCCGCATCGCTGACGAAGGCGGCGTGCTGGTGATCTTGGGAGCGGAAGCACACGGCGCCGAGCTGCTGGCCCGGGTCAAGGGCTTTGAAGCCGCTGACAAGGGACTGGCACCGGAAGGGGCCAAGTGGCAGGGCACCTCGCGCCGGGTTGGCGTGGGTTCCCAGATCCTCAAGGCGCTCGGCGTGAGCAAGATGCGCCTGTTGAGCTCGCCGAAGAAGTACCATGCCCTCGGCGGTTTCGGTCTGGAAGTGGTTGAGTACGTCGGCGAGTAAAGCTCTACCAGAGAAGTACCATCCCCTTCCGGGTGGTTTCGGTCTGGAAGTCGTGGAATTCACCGGTGAGTAAGCGCGCCGGACTGGTTAAATCGCGATCATGGCCGTCTATTGCGGCCATGGTTTTTGTCGTGGGTCTGTTGTGCTAGAATGTGCGCACTTTTGACTCCGGCCCTTTTGATTGCACAGATACAGGATTTCCAATGAAGGTTATCGAAGGAAATATCGCCGCTCCTGAGGCGCGCGTTGCTATTGTTGTTGCCCGTTTCAACAGCTTCATCAACGACAGTCTGGTGAACGGCGCGGTGGACGTACTGAAGCGTCAAGGTCAAGTGCAGGACAGCAACCTGACACTGGTAAAAGTGCCGGGCGCGGTTGAAATGCCATTGGTCATCAAGAAGCTGGCCAAGAGTGGTCAATACGACGCCATCGTGGCGGTCGGTACTGTCATCCGTGGCGGCACCTATCACTTCGACCTGGTGGCAAACGAGAACAGCAAGGGCATGGCCCAGGTAATGATGGAATATGAAATTCCCGTTGCCTTCGGTGTGTTGACCACTGAAAACATTGAACAAGCCATCGAGCGTGCAGGTACCAAGGCGGGTAACAAGGGTGCAGAGGCTGCACTGGCAGCGCTCGAAATGATCAACGTCCTGAAAGAACTGGACGTGTAACGAGGAGAAGTACATTGAAACCGTCTGAGCGCCGTAAAGCCCGCCATTGCGCCACCCAGGCCATCTACCAGTGGCAGATGACCAAGGCTAACGTGGGTGACATCGAAGAGCAGTTCAAGATCGATCAGGACACCAAGGGTGTAGACCTGAACTATTTCCGCGATCTGCTGTTCGGGGTAGCCCTCCACTGCAGCGAGCTGGACAAGGTGTTTGCACCTTTCCTCTCCCGTCCGCTGGAAGAAGTGGACATGGTGGACAAGGCGATCCTGCGTCTGGCGACTTATGAGCTGACCCGTCGTGATGATGTACCGCCGCGCGTGGTCATCAACGAAGCGATCGAGCTGGCCAAAGCTTTTGCTGCCGATGACAGCCACAAGTTTGTCAACGGTGTACTGGACAAGGTGATCAAGTCGCTGAACAAGCGTTGATCCTGCTGTCCGTCAGCATCTAAGAGAGGAGCCAGCTTATTGCTGGCTTTTTACTGTATGGGTGAATTTGAGCTGATTGATAAGTACTTCAAGGTCCCCCACGCCCGCAAGGACGTGGTGATGGGCCCTGGAGATGACTGTGCCCTGCTGACCCTGCCCCCTGATACCCAGCTGGCGGTGAGCACCGACACTCTGGTGAGCGGCGTACACTTCTTTCCCGACATGGATCCGGTGGATCTCGGCTACAAGGCGCTGGCGGTCAATCTCTCCGATCTCGCCGCCATGGGGGCCGAGCCGCGCTGGGTATCGCTGGCGCTGACCCTGCCTGCCATTAACGAAGGTTGGGTCGCCGGTTTTGCCGAAGGGTTTCTGGAGCTGGCCGAGTACTACAATGTGGCGCTGGTGGGCGGAGACATGACCCGCGGGCCGCTCTCCATCACCATCTCGGTGAAGGGAGCGGTGCCTGTCGGTCGCGCCCTGATGCGCAGCGGTGCCAAAGCCGGTGACGGCATCTATGTGACCGGCACTCTGGGAGATGCCGCGCTGGCGCTCTCCCACCTGCTGGGCAAACGCACTCTCAACGAGAACCAGCTGGCGGCCGTGCTGCCACGGCTCGACCACCCCCATCCCCGCATTCTGGCCGGTCAGGCGCTGCGCGGGCTGGCGGGCAGTGCGCTGGATCTCTCCGATGGTCTGGCATCGGATCTCGGCCATATCCTCAAGGCCTCCGGCGTGCGGGCCCAGATCGATCTCGATCTGCTGCCGCTCTCGCCGGTGCTGCAGGATGCGGTGAGCGAGCAGGAGGCGTGGCAACTGGCGCTGGCCGGTGGCGATGACTACGAGCTCTGCTTTACCGTACCGGAGGAGCACCGCGGCGCGCTCGATACGGCGCTGGCCCACAGCGGGGTCAAGTTCAGCCGCATCGGCCGCATCGTGGCGGGCGAGCCGGGCATCGACTACCTGCGTGGCGACCAAGCGGTCGAGCTGCAACTGAAAGGGTGGGATCACTTCGCATGAGTTTGTTCAGGATAAAGCCCGAGCTGACACGACTGGATCTGAAAAATCCGCTTCATTTTTTGGCGGTGGGGTTTGGTTCCGGTCTCAGCCCCAAGGCGCCGGGCACCATGGGCACCCTGGCGGCGATTCCGCTCTATCTGCTGGTGAGCGGTCTGCCGACCTATTGGTTTATCGCCTTGCTGGCGGTTGGGTTTGTGGTCGGTATTCGTATCTGCCAGAGCGCCACCGATGCCATCGGCATGCCGGATCACGGCGCCATCGTCTGGGACGAGGTGATCGGTTTTGGCGTCACCATGATCGCCGCGCCAGCCGGTTGGGAGTGGGTGGTGGCGGGCTTCGCGCTGTTCCGGTTGTTTGATGTGCTCAAGCCCTGGCCCATCTCCTGGTTTGATCGCCGGATCCACGGTGGCCTGGGCATCATGCTGGACGATCTGATCGCCGGCCTGTTCGCCCTGTTTTGTATGCAATTACTGGCATTCTGGCTCGGTTGAGAGCCATCTTCCGGGGGATGACCGTTCTGGCATCCCCCGATTTATATCTGCTTAATTTTCATTCATCGGCATATGCTGCCGTTTATCATCCATTTCACATAAATATTCACTACTCATTCGGGGCTGGTGATTGTTTTGGAAATAGTGATAAATGCTGCTTGTTGCGTTGTTGTTGAAATTAAAGTAATGATACCAATAGAAGTACGGACGCACCGGCCATTTGTGTGATGAAAATCATCATTTATCTCTGCCGAATTGGTGGTTATCTGCACAAAACATTGCGGAATTGTATAACTCAATCATTTACACCCGTGGTCAAACCGTCTAAGTTACTCGCGGGTTATTCCAAAAAAATGCAAAAAACCCGCCCGGATCGCTGGTTTCGCTGCCTCATGGATTGAGCAAATATTGCCCAAGGTAACAACCGGCATCTGCGGCTGATTTACGGACGAATTATTTGGGACGGATGTCCCCCGCAGAGGTAAACATGTCCTTGCTCGAAGTAAAGAACTTGCGGATCGAGTACCCCTCCCGCTACGGGGTGCTGGCCGCGGTGAAGGATCTCTCTTTCTCTATCGAAAAGGGTGAGATTGTCGGAGTGGTCGGTGAATCCGGCGCCGGCAAGTCCACCATCGGCAACGCCGTTATCGATCTCCTGAGCCCGCCGGGTCGCATCGCCCGTGGCGATATCTATCTCAATGGCGAGCTCATCTCCGGCAAGAGCCAAAACGAGATGCGGGCCATCCGTGGCTCCCGTATCGGGTTCATCTTCCAGGACCCCATGACCTCCCTCAACCCGCTGTTCACCGTTGAGCATCAGCTGGTGGAGACCATTCTGGCCAATACCGACCTCTCTCGCGAAGCCGCTTTTGCCAAGGCATTGGAGCTGATGGGGGCGGTGGGTATTCCGCAGCCGGAGCTGCGCATCAAACAGTATCCGCACCAGTTTTCCGGTGGCATGCGTCAGCGGGTGGTTATCGCCATTGCGCTCTCCTGCGATCCGGAGCTGATCATCGCCGATGAACCGACTACGGCGCTCGACGTCTCCATTCAGGATCAGATCCTCCAGCTTATCCGCGCCCTCTGCAAAGAGCGTCAGGTGGGCTGCATGCTGGTGACCCACGACATGGGCGTGGTCTCCAACGTTACCGACAAGGTGGCGGTGATGTATCGCGGCGATCTGGTGGAGTTCGGCCTGACCGAACAGGTACTGGGCAGCCCCAATCACCCCTATACCCGCAGCCTCATCTCGGCGGTGCCCCGCTCCGATGTGAAGCTGGTGCGTTTCCCGCTGGTCTCCTATATCGAGGATGCCAGTGCGCCGGATACCAATATCGACCTCAAGACCCACTGGCTCGGCCAGAGTCAGGACGAGCGTGCCTATGAAGGGGCGCTGCTGCGGGTGGAGAACGTCGATCTGAAGTTCGTCACCAAGGACTCCATCTTCCCGAGCCGCCGCCAGTATGTGCGTGCCTGCAACAACATCAGCTTCGAGATCTTCGAGGGTGAAACCTTCGGTCTGGTGGGGGAGTCGGGCTCCGGCAAATCGACCATTGCCCGCGCCATCACCGGTCTCTATCCGCCTGATACCGGCAAGATTTTCTTCGAGGGGATCGATCTGACCGCTCTCAAGAGCGAGCGCGAGCGTCGCCCGCTGCGTCGCCAGATGCAGATGGTGTTCCAGAACCCCTATTCCTCGATGAACCCGCGGATGAAGGTGCGCGACATCATTGCCGAGCCGATCCGCTTCCATCAGCTGGCGAGCAGCGAGAGCCAGATCGAGGGGATCGTCGGCGATCTGCTGGATCACGTGGGTCTCGGTCGTGGTGCTGGCCTCAAGTATCCCCACGAGTTCTCCGGCGGTCAGCGCCAGCGCATCTCCATTGCCCGCGCCCTGGCCACTCGCCCGCGCTTCCTCATCTGCGACGAGCCGACCTCGGCGCTGGATGTGTCGGTGCAGGCCCAGATCCTCAACCTGCTCAAGGATCTGCAGCAGGAGCTCAAGCTCACCATGCTGTTTATCAGCCACGATCTGCCGGTGATCCGCCAGATGTGCGACCGCATCGGGGTGATGCAGCACGGTCATCTGGTGGAAGTGGCCGAGACCGAGAAACTCTTTACCAATGCCGAGCATGAGTACAGCCGCAAGCTGATCTCCCTCATGCCGGAGTTCAAGGGAATGTCCCGCGAGGGGCTGGAAATCGCAAGCTAGGAGAGCGCCGGTGCGCCGGTCTGCTTGTCAAAAAAAGTGTCATAAGAAAGCCAAAAGCATGGAGAACAAGATGAAGAAAGGATTGTCCAAGATTGCCCTGGCGCTGTTTGCCGCCGGTTTCGCCTTCAGTGTCTCAGCCGCCGATATCAAGGTGGGTGTCGCTTCTGACGCCACTTCGCTGGATCCGCAGGAGCAGCTCTCCGGTCAGACCCTGGAGATGTCGCACCTGGTATTCGATCCCCTGATGCGTTACACCCAGGACCTGCAGTTCGAGCCCCGTCTGGCCGAGAAGTATGAGCGTATTGACGACAAGACCGTCCGCTTCCACCTGCGCAAAGGGGTCAAGTTCCACTCCGGTAACGACTTCACCGCAGACGACGTGGTGTGGACCGTCAACCGCCTGAAATCCTCCGTCGACTTCAAGGCGATCTTCGATCCCATCAGCGAAGTGAAGAAGGTCGATGACTACACCGTCGATCTGATCACCGCCAAGCCGTTCCCGCTGGTGCTGCAGACCGTCACCTACATCTTCCCGATGGACTCCAAGTTCTACACCGGCAAGACCGAAGCGGGCAAAGACAAGGCCGAGATTGTCAAAAACGGCGACTCCTATGCCTCTACCCACGTCTCCGGTACTGGCCCGTTCACCGTCAAGTTCCGCGAGCAGGGCGTGAAGCTCGATTATGCCCGCAACGCCAACTACTGGGACAAGGCATCCAAGGGTAACGTCGAGAACCTGACCGTGGTGCCGATCAAGGAAGATGCGACCCGTGTTGCAGCCCTGCTGGGTGGCGACGTGGACATGATCTATCCGGTTGCGCCGAACGATCTGGAGCGCGTGAAGAATGGCAAGGACTCCCAGCTGGTCACCCTGTCCGGTACCCGCGCCATCATCATCGAGCTGAACCAGAACACCAACCCGGCACTGAAAGACAAGCGTGTACGTCAGGCGATCAACTACGCCATCAACCAGGTGGGTATCGTCGAGAAGATCAACAAGGGCTTCGGTACCCCTGCTGGTCAGCTGAGCCCGAAAGGCTATGCCGGTCACAACGAGGCGCTGGTGCCCCAGTATGATCTGGCCAAGGCCAAGGAGTTGATGAAAGAGGCCGGTTACGAGAAAGGCTTCAAGATGACCTTCATTGCCCCCGCGGCCCGCTACGTCAACGACGTCAAGATTGCCCAGGCTGTCTCCGCCATGCTGGCCAAGATCAACATCAAGGTGGATCTGAAGACCATGCCGGTGGCCCAGTACTGGCCCGAGTTTGACAAGTGCGCCGCAGACATGCAGATGATCGGCTGGCACTCCGACACCGAAGATACCGCGAACTTCTTCGAGTTCCTGACCTTCACCAAGGACGCCAAGACCGGTATGGGTCAGTACAACTGCGCCGGTTATGCCAACGCCGAAGCTGACAAGCTGGTGATGGATGCCAACGCCGAGACCGATCCGGCCAAGCGTGCCGAGATGCTGAAGAAGGTCGAAGCCATGCTGATCGAAGATGCTGCCTACGTGCCGTTGCACTGGGAAGATCTGGCCTATGGCGCCAAGAAGAACGTCGACATCAAGCCGGTGGTCAACGTGATGAACTTCCCTTACCTGGGTGACCTGGTGGTCAGCAAGTAAGAGAACGTCGCAAGGAAGGACGGGGCGGGGTGGTCAGCTGGCCACTCCGCCCACTAACAGAAGCCTGTGCCACGACACAGGCCACGTAGAAGGACAAGCATGTTTACATTCCTGCTGAAACGGTTCTATCAGGCCGTGATAGTGATGTTCGTCATCAGCCTGGTCGCCTTCTCTATCCAGGACAACCTGGGTGACCCGTTGCGCGAGCTGGTGGGACAATCCGTCTCTGAAGCCCAGCGTCACGAGTTGCGCGAGAAGATGGGCCTTAACGATCCCTTCCTCATCAAATACAGCCGCTTTCTGAAAAATGCGGTGCATGGGGATTTGGGCACCTCCTATTTCTTCAAGCGACCCGCTCTCGAGGTGATCCTCGACAAGCTGGTGGCTACCCTTGAACTGGTGTTTGCCGCCGCGCTCATCATCGTGGTGGTCTCCATTCCACTCGGTGTCTATTCGGCGATCCGCCCGCGCAGCATTCCCACCAAGATCATCATGGCGGGGAGCAGTATCGGCATTTCGATCCCGGTATTTTTGACCGCCATCATGCTGATGTACCTCTTCTCCATCCAGTTGGGCTGGCTGCCTGCCTATGGCCGCGGCGAGACCCGTAACCTGCTGGGCTGGGAGTCGGGCTTATTCACCAGGGACGGTATCCTGCATCTGATCCTGCCGGCAGTGTCCCTCTCCTCCATCATGCTGCCGCTGTTTATCCGACTGGTGCGCTCCGAGATGCTGGAGCAGCTCTCCTCCGAGTACGTTAAATTCGCCCGCGCCAAAGGGCTGGATAACAACAAGGTCTACTATCAGCACGCACTGAAGAACACCATGCTGCCGGTCATTACTGTCGGAGGGGTGCAGATCGGCACCATGGTGGCCTACACCATTCTGACCGAGAGTGTGTTCCAGTGGCCGGGCACCGGCTTCCTGTTCCTCGAGGCGATCCACCGGGTCGATACCCCGCTGATCACCGCCTACGTCATCTTCGTGGGACTGATCTTCGTGGTGACCAATACCCTGGTCGACCTGCTCTACGGGTTGATCAACCCGACCGTTAACCTGACTGCCAAGGGGTAAGCGCATGACTAATGCTGTAACTGCAAGCCCAAGCCGTTGGGCACGTTTCAAGAATTCCGACATCGTCTACTACTTCCTGCGGGACAAGGTAGCCATGTTCAGCTTTGCGGTGTTTGTGGTGTTCGTGCTGGCGGCGCTGCTGGCGCCCTGGCTCGCCCCGCACAACGTCTATGACCAGACCAGTTTTGATCTGATGGATGCCGAGTTGCCCCCCTCCTGGCTCGAAGGCGGCGAGGAGCGTTTCTGGCTCGGTACCGACAACCAGGGGCGGGATATCTGGAGCACCATTCTCTATGGCGCCCGTATCTCCCTCACCATCGGCCTGTTTGCGGTGGCGTTGCAGCTGGTGCTTGGTATCGTCATCGGTCTGATTGCCGGTTACTTCGGTGGTCGTATCGACAACCTGCTGATGCGCTTTGCCGACGTGCAGCTGTCGTTCTCCACCATGATGGTGGCGATCATCATCTCCGCCATCTTTCAGGCAACCTTTGGCTCCGAGTTTTACTCGAAGTTTGCCATCATGATGCTGGTGGTGATCATCGGTATCGCCGAGTGGCCGCAGTATGCCCGTACCGTGCGCGCCTCTGTGCTGGCGGAGAAGAAGAAGGAGTATGTGGAAGCAGCCAAGGTGATGGGATTCCGTGCCCCGCGCATCATGTTCCGCCACATTCTGCCCAACTGTTTGTCGCCCATTCTGGTGATCTCCACCGTGCAGGTGGCCAACGCCATCATGAGCGAGGCGGCACTCTCCTTCCTCGGTCTGGGAATGCCGGTTGATCAGCCCTCGCTCGGTTCGCTTATCAGCGTCGGCTTCAACTACATCTTCTCCGGCTCCTGGTGGATCACCGCCTTCCCGGGAATCTGTCTGGTGGTGCTGGTGCTGGTCATCAACCTGCTGGGCGACTGGCTGCGGGATGTGTTTAACCCCAAGATCTATAAAGGGTAATCTGGGTCAGAAACGCAAAAATAAGAAGGGCGCCAATGAGGCGCCCTTCTTTTGTTTGATAGCTTCAAGCGTTATCAGGCTTGCAGCCAGCTTTCGATGCTGCGCTGGATGCCTGCATCGTCCAGACCGAGTAGGGCATAGATCTCCTGCTGGGTGCCCTGTTCGACGAAGCGATCCGGCAGGCCGAGGTTGAGCACCGGCTTGCACTGTTTATTGCGCATCAGCAACTCGTTCACCGCCGAACCGGCGCCACCCATGATGGCATTATCTTCGATGGTGACGAAGTGATCGTGGCTGGCCGCCAGCGACAGCACCAGCGCCTCATCCATCGGTTTGACGAAGCGCATGTCCACCAAGGTGGCATCGAGCGCTTCGGCCGCCGCTTTCGCGTGGTGCAGCAAGGTGCCAAACGCCAGAATGGCAGTGCCCTTGCCCTCTCGCAGGATACGACCCTTGCCGAGCTCCAGTGCCTGCATCTCTGACGAGATGGGGGCATCGCTCAGGCTGCTGCCGCGTGGGTAACGCACTGCGGCAGGGCCCTGATGGAGATAGCCGGTATAGAGCATCTGGCGGCACTCGTTCTCGTCAGATGGCGTCATCACCACCATGTTGGGCACGGTGCGCAGGAAGCTGATGTCGAACGCCCCCTGATGGGTCGGACCATCGGCCCCCACCAGACCGGCCCGGTCGATGGCGAACAGCACCGGCAGATCTTGCAGCGCCACATCGTGGATCACCTGATCGTAGGCACGCTGCAGGAAGCTCGAATAGATGGCGACCACCGGCTTCTTGTCGGCGATGGCGAGACCTGCGGCGAACGTGACCGCATGTTGCTCGGCAATCGCCACGTCGAAGTAACGATCAGGATATTGCTGGCTGAATTTCACCAGCCCCGAGCCTTCACGCATGGCGGGGGTGATACCGACCAGCTTCTCGTCTTTGGCGGCCATCTCGCACAGCCATTGGCCAAAGATGGCGGAGAAGGTGGGTTTGGCGGCGCTCGCTTTCGGCAGGGAACACTCGTCAGGATTGAACTTGGGCACAGCGTGATAACCGATGGGGTCTTTCTCCGCCGGCTCGTAACCCTTGCCCTTCTTGGTCTTGACATGCAGCAGCTGTGGGCCCTTGAGATTGCGCATGTTGCGCAGGGTCTCGACCAGCGCCTCGATATCGTGACCGTCGATGGGGCCGATATAGTTGAAGCCGAACTCCTCGAACAGGGTGCCGGGCACCACCATCCCCTTGAGGTGCTCTTCGGCCCGCTTGGCCAGCTCCTTGACCGGTGGCAGACCGGCCAGCACCTTCTTGCCACCTTCGCGGATGGTGGTGTAGAGCTTGCCGGACATGACCCGGGCCAGATGGTTGTTGAGCGCCCCGACATTCTCGGAGATGGACATCTCGTTGTCGTTGAGGATCACCAGCATGTCTTTATGGACATCGCCGGCGTGGTTGAGCGCTTCAAAGGCCATCCCTGCGGTAATGGCACCATCACCAATTACCGCTACCACCTTGCGACCCAGCCCTTCACTCTCGGCGGCGACCGCCATACCGAGCGCCGCACCAATGGAGGTGCTGGAGTGGCCGACGGAGAGCACGTCGTACTCGCTCTCGCCGCGCCAGGGGAAGGGGTGCAGGCCATCTTTCTGCCGGATGGTGTGGATCTGGTCACGGCGCCCGGTCAGGATCTTGTGGGGATAGGCCTGATGTCCCACATCCCAGATCAGCCGATCGAATGGGGTGTTGTAGACATAGTGCAGGGCCACGGTCAGTTCGACAGTACCGAGACCGGAGGCAAAGTGTCCGCTGGAGCGGCTGACTGAGCGCAGCAGATATTCGCGCAGCTCGTTGCACAGCACCGGCAGCCGATCTTTGGGCAAGGAACGCAGCTCTATCGGGGTGTCCGCGAGAGCCAGGTTGGGGAAATTGCTAATATCAACGCTCATATTGTTACTGTTATCCAGCGTTTAGTGGGTTCGCTCGATGATGTAATCGGCAAACGCTTCCAGAATGTCGGTATTGTAGGGCAAGGATTGCAGGGCTGTTAAGGCTTTACCGTGCAGTTCGCGAGCCAGCTCACGGGCATTTTCGAGTCCGAGCAGGGCCGGATAGGTACTTTTCTCCAGCGCCAAGTCAGAACCTTGTGGCTTGCCCAGGGTGGCGGTATCACCTGTGATGTCGAGGATGTCATCCTGCACCTGGAAGGCAAGGCCAATTGCGGCGGCGTAGGTTTGCAGCGCAGTCAGGGTTGCGTCATCGACATCGGCTTTGCAGAGTGCGCCCAGTGTCACGGCGCACTCAATCAGTGCCCCCGTTTTATGGCGGTGTACCTGTTCCAGTTCGGCGAGCGAGATCTGGCGCCCTTCGGCCTGCAGATCCAGCGCCTGACCGCCGCACATACCGAGATAACCGGAAGCGCGGGCGAGGGTACTCAGCATCCGCACCCGGTTGGCCATCAAGGTATCGGGCATGGGGTGATCGGCCAGAATGGAGAACGCCAGCGTCTGCAGCGCATCACCGGCCAGAATGGCGGTGCCTTCATCGAATGCCTTGTGAACGGTCGGCTGGCCGCGACGCAAGTCGTCGTCATCCATGGCGGGCAGATCGTCGTGCAGCAGTGAGTAGGCATGGATGCACTCCACGGCAGCCGCAGGGCCGTCCAGCAGGTCGCTCTTTACGCCCAGCATTTCGCCGACCGCGTAGACCAGAAACGGGCGAACCCGCTTGCCGCCCAGCAGCAGGCCATATTTCATGGCATCACGCAGACGAGGCGCCATGGGTGGCAAAGCTTCAAGTTTTGCCAACAGGCAGTCATCAATACGCTGGCGATGCTGACGGGAAAAATGGACCAGTGCCACTCACTCGTCTCCTTGTTCTGGCTGGAAGGGGGTCAGCTGATCACTGCCATCGGCCTTGCTCAGCAGGATCTGGATCTTCTGCTCGGCTTGCTCCAGCTTTTGTTGGCCAGCCCGCACCAGATGGATTCCCTGCTCGAACTGTTTGAGGGCCTCCTCCAGCGGTAGGGAACCTTGCTCCAGCTGATGAACGATGGTTTCCAGCTCTTCGAGAGTGGCGTCAAAACTCAGACGGTCGATTTTTTTACTGGCCATGTCCATCCTCGGGAATTGAAAAAACGGCTTATATTAACATCGACCGCCCACCGGGGGGAGGCTGAAAAACGCTGCCTCCTCAAACTCTCGATAAACTGGCCGATAATGAACCATGATTCTCAGTGGATGCATGCTTGCCGCTTGGGTCGCAATAGCAGAAAATTCAACAAACTATAATTGGGCATAAGAACCGGTGACAGGAGTAGGGACGTGGATCTAGGCAGTCTGATAGGGATAGTGCTGGGTTTCGGGGTGGTGGTGTACGGCATGCTGCTGGGGGGCCCCATGAGCATGTACGTCGACATGCCATCGGTCTACATCACCGTATTGGGCTCCATCTTCATCGCCATGATGAAGTTCAACCTAGGCCAGTTTCTGATGGCGTTTAAGGTCGCTGGTAAAGCTTTTATGTACAAGGGCGACAAGCTGGAAGACCTCATAGTTAAAGCCGTTGAGCTTGCCGATGCCGCCCGTAAAGGCGGATTTCTGGCGCTTGAAGCGGCCGAGATTCCCAATCCCTTCATGAAAAAAGGGATCGATATGCTGGTGGATGGCCATGATGCCGATGTAGTGCGCGCAGTGATGGAAAAGGATATCGAGTTGACTGCCGAACGTCACGTCATTGCGATCAAGGTGTTCCGTACCCTTGGGGATCTTGGCCCGGCGATGGGGATGATCGGTACGCTGGTGGGTCTGGTGGCCATGTTGGCCAATATGAGTGATCCCAAATCTATCGGTCCTGCCATGGCTGTAGCCCTCTTGACCACTCTGTATGGTGCGATCGAAGCCAACATGCTGGCCATCCCGATAGCCGACAAGCTGGAACTGCGAAGCGGCGAAGAGCGCCTTAGCCGTTCGCTGATCCTCGATGCCATCATGGGGATCCAGGATGGCCAAAACCCGCGGGTGATCCAGTCCATGCTGCAGAACTATCTGAACCAGTCCAAACGCAACAACGGCAGTGAGTAGGGAGCCCTATGTCTGATTGCAAATGCCCGCCTCCCGGCCTGCCCGGTTATATGGGGACCTTCGCCGACCTCATGTCTCTGCTGATGTGCTTTTTCGTGTTGTTGCTCTCCTTTGCCGAGATGGATGTGCAGAAGTTCAAGCAGATTGCGGGGTCCATGGAGAAGGCATTCGGGGTCCAGAATATCCTTGAGGTGAAAGATATTCCGAAGGGAACTTCTGTCATTGCCCAGGAGTTCCGTCCTGGCCGCCCAGAGCCAACCCCGATTGATACCGTGATGCAGCAGACCATGGACATGACCCAGACCGAGCTGGATTTTTTGCCCGGTGAGGCCGAGCAGGCAGGTGGTCAGGACAAGAGTGATGGCAAGCAGACGGGGGGGGACACAGCTCAGGATGCTCAGAAGGCGCAGCAGCAGTCCAATACCCTGGCAAAGGCGCTGGCCGAGCAGATGAAAGATCAGATCCAGGATGGTGCCATCGAAATCGAGGCGTTGGGACAGCAGATTATTATCCGGATCAGGGAAAAAGCCTCCTTCCCGGCTGGCTCGGCGTTTCTGCAACCCCAGTTCTGGCCGGTTATTCGCAAGGTCGCGACCCTGCTCAAGGATGTACCGGGTGAAATCACCATATCCGGCCACACCGACAACGTGGCGACCGAGGACGAGCTGTTTCAGTCCAACTGGGAGCTTTCGTCCCAGCGAGCAGTGGCTGTGGCACACCAGATGATCAAGGTCCCAGGATTTGATCAGGGACGCTTGATCGTGCAGGGGATGGCCGATTCCCAACCATTGGTGCCCAACAATACTCCCGAGAATCGCCGGATGAACCGACGGGTAGAGATCGCTATCATGCAGGGCAAACCGACCATTTCCTCTCCTATTTCGGTACCGGAAGGAAAGTAATATTTCTTGGAGCAACAGATAAAGCGGGATCTGCATCAGGGGGCCGACATGGATTTTGTGTTGGCTTCATATTAAGATGCGCCATCCGAACCGAGTGCTGCGGCGTCCTGACAGATAGCCGCAGCTTCTATTTTCAAGCAACCCAGGTTTCGACTATGAATCATACTCCGATGACTGTTCGCGGCGCTGAGAAGCTGCGCGAAGAGCTCGAATATCTCAAGACCGAGCTTCGTCCCCAGATTATCGAAGCGATTGCTGAAGCCCGTGAGCACGGTGATCTGAAAGAGAATGCCGAATACCATGCCGCCCGTGAGCAGCAGGGGTTCTGTGAAGGCCGCATTCAGGAAATTGAAGCCAAGCTCTCCAATGCCCAGGTGATCGATGTCACCAAGATGACCAACAATGGTCGCATCATCTTTGGTGCCACCGTGACCCTGCTCAAGAGCGAAACAGAGGAAGAGGTTATCTACCGCATCGTGGGTGACGATGAGGCTGACATCAAGCAGAACCTCATCTCTGTCAACTCTCCGATTGCCCGCGCTCTGATTGGCAAGGAAGTGGACGATGTGGCGCTCGTCAAGACGCCCGCAGGTGATGTGGAGTACGAAATCTTGGACGTTGCCTACATCTGATGTAGTTAATGCGGGATGAGACGGGGGAGCACTTGCTCCCCTGTTTGTTGCGCTTCAGGCTGGTTGGTAAGCGTCGTTGAAGGTGTCCTGATGGCGCTGAAACAGCCAGTGACGAAGTCGCTCTATGTTTGCCTCGCTCATCTGGAAACTGAGTGCCCAGGTTGCACGGTCTGCATTAGATTTGACCCGCCTCACCAGCCTGGCCTGCAAGGGAAATGGCGCCTCTGTGGCGATCTGCAGAGTTCCCTGCAAGGTAGTATCCGCCATCATATCTGTGGGCAGATCTTCCACGATGATGCCATTGAGCGAAAGGCTCAGCACTTGGAGTACTCCATGAGCTGTTTGCAGTGTCGCTTTCTGGGCAAGTCTCCAAGCTCTTGGCTGGGCAAACCCCAGCTCCCGGATCACTGGCGCAGCGAGCCGAGGCTCGACAAAGCCATCTTCTCTCTGGATAAAGGTGAGGGGGAATCGCAACTGATGGCCTGCATAGCGGGCTTCCAATACCAGCTGTTCGGCTTTTTGCAGCAAGCCAAGCATGGGGTTGTCGAGATGTCCGCTCAGAAGGTGGGTCGCCTCCGAGCATCCCAGCTCCCGCAACATGGTCAGTTCATCGTCGGTCAGAATAGGATGGTGAACCATGGCGCGTGTCCGAAACTATTCATCGCAGGTTAAGGGCTTGGCGACTACTGTGGCAAGCGACTCGGGAAGAAGTGAAATAAGGAAAGAGCAATGCTCTTTCCTTTTACTTGCGAGGCAGCTGGATTTTGGGTTCGTTGGCCTGACGATAGATGGTCAGCACGTGACCCATGCTTTGTACTTTTACAGAGCCTGTTTCACGGACGATTGCATCCATAACCAGTTGTTTCATTTCGCGATCTTCAGAGGCAACCTTAACCTTGATCAGCTCGTGATGGTTCAGCGCCAGATCGATCTCCGCCAGTACACCTTCGGTCAGACCGTGCTGACCCAGCAGGACGACAGGCTTGAGGCTGTGGGCAAGGCCCTTGAGGTACTGTTTCTGTTTATTGTTGAGAATCATCGCAATTTCTTCATAAGTCAGGGTTGAAAGGGGCGTATTCTACCCCCACTTAGCCCTTAATACTAATAACCCTTGTGGTTTTTTAAAGCCGATTATCATGACCCAGAAAAAACGTTCCGCCAGCTCCACCCGCTGGTTAAAAGAACATTTCGACGATCAATACGTCAAAAAAGCCCAGAAATTGGGGCTGCGTTCCCGTGCTGTTTTCAAGATCGACGAGATCCAGGGCAAAGACCGCCTGTTGAAAAATGGCATGACGGTAGTGGATTTGGGGGCTGCCCCCGGCGGCTGGTCCCAATTCGCGGTCGAGCAGGTTGGCGAATCGGGTCGGGTCATCGCCTGCGATATTCTGCCTATGGATCCCATCGCCGGAGTCGATTTCCTGCAGGGGGACTTTCGGGAGGAAACTGTACTCGGTGCCTTGCTGGAGCGAGTCGGACCCGACAAGGTCGATGTCGTGATGTCCGACATGGCCCCCAACATGAGCGGCACCCAGCAGGTGGATCAGGCTCGTGCCATGTATCTGGTCGAGTTGGCTCTGGACATGTGTCATCAGGTATTGCGCAGTGACGGCAGTTTTGTGGTGAAGGTGTTTCAGGGGGAGGGCTTTGATGCCTATCTGAATGAAATTCGGAAACTTTTCTCCGCCGTTAAAATTCGTAAACCAGACTCATCCCGCGCCAGATCACGGGAAGTCTACATTGTGGCTACCGGTTTTAAACTGTAGTACCCTAACCTTCATCGTTAACTGTCAGTCTGCGAGGTTACTGATTTGAGTGACATGGCGAAAAACTTAATCCTGTGGCTGGTCATCGCCGTCGTATTGATGTCGGTGTTCAATAGCTTCAGCCCCAGCGATACCACCAGTCGCCAGCTGGACTATTCCAGCTTCGTTAAAGAGGTGACCCAAGATCAGATCCGTGAAGTGCGGATGGACGGTAAGGTCATTAATGGCGTCAAGCGTACTGGTGAACGATTCACCACCATCATCCCGGCGCCGGATCCCCAGCTGCTCAACGATATGCTCAATCACAACGTCAAGGTGATGGGCGAGAAGCCGGAAGAGCCGTCTTTGCTGACCTCTATCTTCATCTCCTGGTTCCCGATGTTGCTGCTGATCGGTGTCTGGGTCTTCTTCATGCGTCAGATGCAGGGCGGCGGTGGCAAAGGCGCCATGTCGTTTGGCAAGAGCAAGGCTCGCCTGATGAGTGAAGATCAGATCAAGACTACCTTTGCCGATGTAGCTGGTTGCGATGAAGCCAAGGAAGAGGTGAAGGAGCTGGTCGACTATCTGCGCGACCCGAGCAAATTCCAGAAACTGGGTGGCAAGATCCCGACTGGCGTACTGCTGGTAGGTCCTCCCGGTACCGGTAAAACCCTGCTGGCCAAGGCCATTGCGGGTGAGGCCAAGGTGCCCTTCTTCACCATCTCAGGTTCTGATTTCGTGGAGATGTTCGTGGGTGTCGGTGCCTCCCGGGTACGTGACATGTTCGAGCAGGCCAAGAAATCCTCCCCCTGCATCATCTTCATCGATGAAATTGATGCGGTCGGTCGCCAGCGTGGCGCCGGTCTGGGCGGTGGTCACGATGAGCGTGAGCAGACCCTTAACCAGATGCTGGTCGAGATGGATGGCTTTGAAGGCAATGAAGGGATCATCGTCATCGCTGCCACCAACCGTCCTGATGTACTGGATCCGGCACTACTGCGTCCGGGCCGTTTCGACCGTCAGGTTGTGGTCGGTCTGCCGGATGTCCGTGGTCGCGAGCAGATCCTGAAAGTGCACATGCGCAAAGTTCCGTTGGCGGATGACGTCAATCCGGCGCTGATTGCCCGTGGTACACCCGGTTTCTCCGGTGCGGATTTGGCCAACCTGGTCAACGAAGCTGCCCTCTTCTCTGCTCGCGAAAGCCGCCGAGTGGTCTCCATGGCTGAGTTCGAAAAGGCCAAGGACAAGATCATGATGGGGGCGGAACGTCGCTCCATGGTGATGAAAGAGTCTGAAAAAGAGATGACTGCGTATCATGAAGCCGGTCACGCCATTATTGGTCGCGTGGTTCCGGATCATGATCCCGTTTACAAGGTCTCCATTATTCCGCGTGGCCGTGCGCTGGGTGTGACCATGTACCTGCCTGAGCAGGATCGCTGGAGCCACTCCAAGCAGCATCTGGAGTCGATGATCTCCAGCCTGTATGGCGGTCGTCTGGCGGAAGAGTTGATCTACGGTGCCGAGAAGGTCTCGACCGGCGCGTCCAACGACATCGAGCGGGCGACCGACATTGCACGCAAGATGGTGACCCAGTGGGGTATGTCCGAGCGTCTCGGCCCGATGCTTTATGCGGAAGAAGATGGTGAAGTGTTCCTCGGCCGCAGCATGGCCAAGGCCAAGCACATGTCCGACGACACTGCGCGCATCATCGATGCCGAGGTGAAGCAGGTCATTGATCGCAACTACGACCGCGCCAAGCAGATCCTGCTGGATAACATGGATGTACTGCACAGCATGAAAGATGCGTTGATGAAGTATGAAACCATCGACGCCAAACAGATCGATGATCTGATGGCGCGTCGCGAGGTTCGTGCTCCGAGCAACTGGCATGACGAGCACGGTGATACCCCGCAAGGCGGTTCCACCGTGGCTGCCGAGGCCAAGCCTGCCGATGAGGCTGCACCGGTGGCGGATGTCACTATCGACAAAGCCAACGACGCTCCGGCCAAATAATCGTGACTCTCCAAACCCCGGGCTTGCCCGGGGTTTTTCTTTATCAGATGGATGTGAAAATGCAGTTAACCAGCAAGGGGCTCAGCCTCTCCCTCGATCGTCCCCATGTGATGGGGATCCTCAATGTGACGCCCGACTCCTTCTCCGATGGCGGTAATTTCAACCAGTTTGAACGGGCAATGGCCCATGCGCGCCAGATGGTCTCTGACGGTGCGACCCTCATCGACATCGGTGGCGAGTCAACCCGCCCTGGTGCGCCCGATGTGAACGAGCAGGAGGAGCTGGACAGGGTCATTCCTGTTGTGGAGCAGATGGTTCGTGAGCTGGATGTGATGATCTCCCTCGATACCTCCAAAGCGGCTGTGATGCGGGAGGGTTGCAAGGTGGGTGCCCATCTGATCAACGATGTGCGGGCACTGCAAGAACCTGGATCACTGCAAGCCGCGGCCGAAGCGCGGGTTCCGGTCTGTCTGATGCATATGCAGGGGCAGCCGAGAACCATGCAAGTCCAGCCACACTATGACGACCTGGTCGGAGAGGTACGCGCCTTTTTTGATGAACGCATTGCGGCTTGTCTGGCGGTCGGGATCCGTCGTGAAGAGCTGTTGCTGGATCCGGGATATGGCTTTGGCAAGACCCTTGCACACAACTATCAGCTGTTAGCGGCTCAAAAGGAACTGCTTGATTATGGCTTGCCGCTATTGGTGGGGATGTCGCGAAAGTCTATGATAGGCAACCTGCTGGGCCGTCCGGTGGATGAGCGTCTGGCGGGCAGTCTGGCATGCGCCCTTATCGGCATGCAGCATGGGGCCCGCATCATCAGGGTACACGATGTAAGGGAGACCATGGACGCATTGCGCGTCGGTTGGCTGGCAATGACGGGACAAGATTTTATTTCCAGATAATAAAGAGAACAGACAATGGCAAGAAAGTATTTCGGTACCGATGGTGTGCGCGGCAAGGTTGGCGAATACCCGATCACTCCTGATTTTGTAATGAAATTGGGTTGGGCTGCCGGCAAGGTGCTCTCCAAGAAGGGCACCAAAAAGGTGCTGATTGGCAAAGATACCCGCATTTCCGGTTACATGCTGGAATCCGCGCTGGAAGCGGGGCTCTCTGCGGCAGGCCTTAAAGCCATTCTGATGGGGCCCATGCCCACGCCGGCGGTTGCCTACCTGACTCGCACTTTCCGTGCCGAAGCTGGTATCGTCATCAGCGCTTCCCACAATCCCTTCTACGACAACGGCATCAAGTTCTTCTCCGCCGACGGCACCAAGCTGCCCGATGATGTCGAGCTGGCTATCGAAGCCGAGCTGGATCACGAGCTCAAGTGTGTCGAGTCGGCCGAACTTGGCAAAGCGGTGCGCATTGATGATGCTGCCGGTCGCTATATCGAATTTTGCAAGAGCACCTTCCCCTCCCACATGAATCTGGATGGGGTGAAAATGGTGGTCGACTGTGGCCACGGCGCCACTTACCACATTGCGCCGTCGGTTTTCCGCGAGCTGGGCGCTGAAGTGATCACCATGGGCTGTGCCCCGGATGGTCTCAATATCAACGATGGTGTTGGTTCGACTGCGCCTGACGCTCTGGTTGCCAAGGTGCTGGAGTACAAGGCGGATCTCGGCGTGGCATTCGATGGTGACGGTGATCGCCTGATCATGGTGGATCACACCGGCTATCTGATCGACGGTGACGAGATCCTCTATATCATCGCACGGGACGCCTTGCGCAACGGTCGTCTCAAGGGCGGTGTCGTCGGCACCCTGATGGCCAACATGGGTCTGGAACTGGCGTTGCAAACCCTGGGTATCCCGTTTGCCCGTGCCAAGGTGGGCGACCGCTACGTGCTGGAGATGATGGAAGAGAAGGGCTGGCGTATCGGTGGCGAGAACTCCGGCCACATCATCTGTCTTGATCAGACCACCACGGGTGATGGCATTGTGGCCGCCCTGCAGGTGCTCACTGCCATGCGCAGTGCCGAGATGCCGCTGGCCAAGTTGCGCTCCGGCATGAGCAAGTTCCCGCAAGTACTGGTGAATGTTCGCTTTGCCGAAGGCAAGGATCCGCTGGCTGCAGAAGCAGTCAAGCAGGAGGTCGCCAAGGTGGAACAGGAGCTGGGCGGTCGTGGCCGCGTGCTGTTGCGTAAATCAGGTACCGAACCGCTGATCCGGGTTATGGTGGAAGGGGAGCACGAGCAACAGGTGCGTGATATGGCTCAGCGCATTGCCGATCAGGTTGAATCGGCGTTTTAATGAGCGCCCAGGGCGGCTTTTTAGCCGCCCTGGTTGTATCTTGTTCAATCGATTCAAAAAAATGAAAATAGCACTTGTCAGCTGACAATCCTCTGGATATTATCAGCCCCGCTTTCGCAAGGGAGTTGCCGATGGGACATCGCAAGCCGTTTGTAGCAGCCAACTGGAAGTTGCACGGTAGTAGGTCGCAGTTAGAGCAGTTTACGAGTCAGTGCCTGAAAGGTGTTGATGTTGATGTAGATGTCGTTCTCTGTCCATCCCACGTGCATCTCGACTTTACCGCTTCAATGCTCAATGAGCAGAAGATGATAAGGTTGGGGGCTCAGAATGTGAGCCAGCACGAGACGGGCGCTTACACGGGTGAAGTTTCGTGTGAGATGTTGGTCGAGGCAGGGTGTCGATACGTGTTAGTAGGGCACTCCGAGCGCAGGCGTCTCTTTGGTGAGACCAGCTTTATAGTCGCAGAGAAGTTTGCGGCAGCCAGAGCGGCAGGTCTGATTCCCATCCTCTGTTTGGGTGAGTCAGGTGCAGCAAGGCAAGCGAGAAGAACCTTCGAGGTGATCGCAGAAGAGCTGGATATCGTCATAGAGAAAAATGGCGCGATGGCTTTCGATAATGCTATCATCGCCTACGAGCCGATTTGGGCTGTAGGTACAGGTAAATGCGCCACACCCGAGCAGGCACAAGAGGTTCATTCCTTTATTCGTGGTCGCTTGGCGGAGGATACTCCGGTAATAGGTGAGAAGATCAGAATCATCTATGGTGGGAGCGTGACGCCGACCAATGCGAGAGATTTATTTGCCCAACCCGACGTAGACGGCGGATTGATTGGTAGGGCGAGTCTCGATAGCGATGCGTTTTTAGGAATTGTTGAAGCGGCAAAGGGTGCAAGTTAAATGTACGAGATTCTTTTGGTCGTTTATCTGCTGGTTTCACTGGCTCTGATTGGTCTGGTGATGATTCAGCAAGGTAAAGGGGCTGATATGGGCGCCTCCTTCGGCGCAGGGGCATC
>NZ_JAAKNE010000072.1:0-21974 GCF_049170755.1 Aeromonas sp. 604176 | reverse complement strand
ACGGCCTGCCGATAAATGCACCCGGACGCTGGTTTGCCCCCTTCTCCCCTTGCGGGAGAAGGGCTGGGGATGAGGGGTAAGGTAATGGCTCGGCGTTGGTCTTCCCCCTGCTCCACCACCATTTGGCTGCTCATTCTGCTGCAACTGGCCTGGCTTTGCTGGCTGCTGGCCTTTCCGGTAGCCCTCGATTCCGACGATGCCCTCAATTTCGCCCACGGGGTGACGCACTTTAGCGTGCTGGAGTTCTCCCCCCACTTTCCGGGCTACCCCGCCTTTATCTGGCTGGCGCGGCTGATCAATCTGCTGGTAGACGATCCGGCACGTGCGGTGCAGTGGGCAAGCCTGCTCGGGAGCAGTTTGCTGGCACCGCTCGCCGCCTTGCTGGCGGTAAGGCTGTGGCAACAGCCCAGCCTTTTGGCCCCAGTCTGGCTGCTGGTATTGGCCCTGCCGCTCACCCCGACGCTCGCCCTCTCAGGCCTTTCGGATGGGCCGGCACTCGCCGCCTGGCTCGGGGCACTGCTGACCTTGCAGCAGCGAAGAATTGCGCTGGCGGGCCTCATGCTGGGCCTTATGCTGGCGCTGCGCCCCTCCTATTTTGTGCTGGCCCTGCTGCCCCTTTGGCTCGGGCTGGCGCAGCAGGGCACGCAAGTCAGGTTTGTGCTCCCCATCGCACTGGTTGGACTTATCAGCCTGCTGTTTGTCTGGCAGGCCGATGGCTGGGCCTATTTTGGCGAGGGGCGCCGCTTTACCGACGGCCACTTTACCCTGTGGGGCAACACGGCGGCGGCTCACGGCGATCGGCTGCTGAGCTGGGCGCGCACCTTCGACGATCAGCTTACCCCGCTTTGGCCCTTGGCTGTTGGGGCGCTGCTGGTACTGCCGCTTTGGCAAAGATCAAAAGACCACCCTGCCGCACTCCCCCCGCTCTGGATGCTCTACTGGCTCGCCCTGCTGCTCTGGACCCTGTTTGGCCAGAATCCCGACAATCCCCGCCATCTGGCCCCCGTCACCCTGCTCGGTATCGTGCTGCTGGCAGGCTGGCTGCCGCGCCGTGGCGAGTGGGTGGTCGCGGTGGCCGGATTGCTGCTGCTCGGCGCGATCTTCATCCTGCCCCGTCCGCCCGCCATGGTGCAGGCAGCAAGGTTGGCAGAAACAGCGTGCCCGGCGCTGGTGACCCAGTGGGGAGTGCGGCTGCTGCGGGAAACCACATCCTTGGCCGTCACCGATGGCTGGTACAAGGGAGATGCGGCGCTAGCGCTCTCTCAAGGAGCCTGCCGCCTCAGTCGCCGCCCCATCGCCGCGAACGAAATGCCCAGCGCGGTGCGCCAGCACTGGTTTGCCCCACGCTTTGCCGCCGAGCCCGGACTCTGGCTCGCCATTCCCTCACTGCAGACAACCCATGGGGAAAGTGACAAGAAACACAGAAAGAGAATAAAAACCAACCAAGGCAACTAAAAAAGAGGGGAGCAACTCGGTTACACTCACTGCGCATCCATAACAGACGAGTCTCCTTATGCGTGTAACCAGAGAGTGGCTGTGGGTTTTGTCGGTGCTGACCGGGGCCTGTGCCCTCCTGTTGCTGCCATTCTGGCTGCGTGGCGGCAGTCAGGGCCATGATCTGTTTCACCACCTGCTCTCCGGTCACTTCTTTGCCGTGCAACTGTGGCAAGGTGAACTCTATCCGCGCTGGTTGATGGAGATGAACGGCGCCTTTGGCAGCCCGGTCTTTTTCTTCTATCCCCCCCTGCCCTACTATGTGAGCGCCCTGTTCGCCGGCCCCACCCCACTGGCCCACGAGGCGATGACGCCGCTGCTCTGGAGCAGCAGCGTGGCACTCTGGCTCTCCGGCCTGTTTGCCTATCTCTGGTTGCGTCCCTTTGCCGGCAACGGACGGGCGCTGGCGGCCAGTCTGCTCTATATGGCGCTGCCCTATCATCTGGCCATCGATATCTACGCCCGCTTTGCCCTAGCGGAGAGCTGGGCCTTCGTCTGGGCACCGCTGGCACTGCTGGCGCAGGATCGCCTCTGCCGCGGCGCCCCCTCTGCGTTACTGCTGCTCGCACTGGCCGTCTCCATGCTGACGCTTTCCCATCTACCAAGCACCCTGCTCATTCTGGGCTTGCTCACCCTGCGCAGCCTGCTGCTGGTCTGGCGCTACAAGGGGAGCACAGCGCTTGTCAGTGTCCCTGTCACCGCCTCCCCGCTCATTGGCACCCTGCTGGGCCAGCTCTGGGGGTTGGCGATGGCCAGCCTGTTGCTGCTGCCCGCCCTGCTGGATCAGGGGGGGATCTCCATGGAGCAGATGCGCACCGGCATGTTCGAATTTCAGCGCAACTTTCTCGATCGTTTGCCCCAAAGCCGTGATGACTGGCGCTTTCGCGGCCATCTCGCCTGGCTGACGCTGCTCACCCTGGCTCTGCTGCTGGTAGCTTGGGCTGCCGCCCGCGAGCCGCGCCATCCCGAGCTGCTGCTCTGGGGGGTCATTGGCACCCTGAGCTTTCTGATGATGCTGCCACCAAGCGAGCCCCTGTGGCGCCTGCTCACTCCGTTGCAACTGGTGCAATTTCCCTGGCGCCTCAATCTGCTGCTGGTCATCGCTACCGTCGCCGTGGTGGCGCTGGGTACCCCCACCTATCGCCCGTGGCAGTGGGTCTGGTGGCTACTGCTTGCCCTCACCCTGCTCTCGCAGGGACTCTATGTACGCGAGGCGCCGCTCACCCAGGCTCCCGTAAAGAGTCAGCTCGACGGGGAGTTCGACAGCAAGCGCAGCGCCCGCGAATACCGACCAAAGCAGGTACCGCGCGGCATGTTTGCCCCCACCCTGCTGGCCTGGAAAGAGGAATTCCAGCCCGCCATCACCAGTGACCATCAGGGGGTGAACTGGCAGATCCAGTGCTGGCAGCCTCGCCATATCAAATTGACAGTGGATGCCCCGGCGCCCGCCAAACTGATCCTGCACCAGTTTGATTACCCGGGCTGGCAGGCAAGGCTCGACCAGCGCCTGCCGCTGAGCGTCAGCAGCACCCGCAACGGGCTGGTGCAAGTCTGGGTGCCCGCCGGACAACACAGCCTCACCTTTACCCTCACCGCCCGCTGGCCGGAGCGGCTCGGGTACGCCATCTCGTCGCTGGCCTGGCTGCTCTGGCTGGGGGGAGTGATCCGCGCAGCGCGCCCCCATGACCGCAAGCGTGCACCCCAAGGTGGCTGAGCCGCCGGGCACCTCCCCCTTTTGAGGGGGCAGGAACGTCATGCCGAGCGGGGGCAAACCTGATAGACTCGCACTTCTCCTTTTTTCAACCAAGGTTCACCAGCGGATACCCTATGCCCCAATCGCCAACAGCTCAGGCTGCCGCCCTCTCCCCCCGTTTCCTGTTTATCCTGCTCGGCGCTCTGGCGGGTCTGACCCCGCTGGCGGTGGATATGTATCTGCCCGCTATTCCGGCCATCGCCCGGGATCTGGCCACCAGCATCGACGGCGCCCAGCTCACCATCAGCGCCTTTCTGGGCGGCTTTGCCATCGGCCAGCTGTTCTACGGCCCGCTGGCTGACAGCTATGGCCGCAAGCCGGTGATCCTGGCGGGGCTGGTGATGTTTGCCATCGCCTCGGTGGGCTGCGCCATGGCAGACTCCCTGCCCGAATTGCTGGCCTATCGGATGTTGCAAGCGGCGGGCGGTGCGGCGGGCTCTGTGGTGGTCAATGCCCTGCTGCGCGATCTGTTCGAGAAGGATTCGTTTTCTCGCGCCATGTCGTTCGTCATTCTGGTGATGACCCTGGCGCCGCTGGTGGCGCCTGTGGTGGGCGGCTATATCAGTGCCCACGCCGACTGGCGGGTGATCTTCTGGCTGCTGGTGGGGATCAGCCTACTGATCTGTCTGGTAATGCAGTGGAAAATTCAGGAGACCCTGAAACCCGAGCACCGCCAACCTCTTAATCTGGGCCAGATCCTCAAGAACTACTGGGGGGTGCTCTCCCATCGCGGCGCCATGGGTTATGTGCTGTGCGGCTCCCTCTCCAGCTCCGGCATGTTCGCTTTCTTAAGCGGCTCCCCTTACGTCTATATCGAGTACTTCAAGGTGCCGACCGAGCACTACGGCTGGCTGTTTGGTCTCAATATCCTGCTGATGATGGTGGTCACCTTCGTCAACAGCCGACTGGTGAAAGGGGTGGGCGCCGAACGGATGCTGCAATACGGCCTGCTGGTGCTGCCCTGCGCGGGCGCTCTGCTGGTCTATAACGCCTGGAGCCAGACCGGCGGCCTGTGGGGCATCGTCATTCCGGTGGTGCTGTTTGTCGGTCATATCAGTCTGGTGGGCGCCAACGCCATGACCGGCCTGATGGGCCACTTCCCGCAATCTGCGGGCACCGCCTCGGCACTGGCGGGCACCCTGCGCTTTGGCATCGGCGCCCTGGTCGGCATTCTGGTCAACCTCAATCCGCCCCACTCGCCGCTGCCCATGGCCATCGCCATCGCCTGCTGCGGCGTGGGCTCCACCCTGAGTTACTGGCTGCTGACCGGCAAGCGAGGCGATTGACCCCCCTCCCCCCGCTCAGAAAAACGAAAGAGGCTTCCGTCAACGGAAGCCTCTTTTCGTACTGGCGGCCAGACGTTCAGAACTGGGCGCTGTTGAGCCAGAGGTGCGCCCCTATGCTCACCAGATAACCGAGCAAGATGGCAGGCAGCCACTTCAGGTGGCCAAAAAAGGTATACATGCCGTGGGCCTGTCCCATCAGGGCCACCCCGGCTGCAGAGCCGATGGAGAGCAGGCTGCCGCCCACTCCGGCGGTCAGGGTCACCAGCAGCCACTGCCCCAGCGCCATATCCGGGTTCATCGACAGCACGGCAAACATCACGGGAATGTTGTCGATGACAGAGGACAAGACCCCGATGAAGACGTTGGCCATGGTGGGATCCCCACCGTCATACAACCAGTGTGACACCAGCTCCAGATAGCCCATAAAGCCCAGCCCACCGACACACATCACCACCCCGTAGAAGAACAGCAGGGTATCCCACTCCGCCTTGGCCACCTTGTTGAACACGTCAAATGGCACCACAGAACCCAGACTGCGCAACCGCACCTCATCACCATTGCGTTCATAGAGCGCCCGTTTGCGTGCCAGCGAGCGCGGTAACGACTTGCGCAGATAAAACCCGAAAAACTGCAGATAACCGAGCCCCAGCATCATGCCCAGTACGGGTGGCAGATGGAGGAAACTGTGGCATAGCACCGCCGTGATGATGGTCAGCAAGAACAGCGCGACGATGCGGCGGGCCCCCCGCTTGAGATCGACCACCTCGTTATCAGCCTCCGGCACATGACGCGGCACCATCTGGCTCATCAGGATGGCTGGCACCAGAAAATTGAGCAGGGAGGGAATAAGCAGGGTGAAGAACTGGCCAAATTGCACCTTGCCCGCCTGCCACACCATCAGGGTGGTGATATCGCCAAAGGGACTGAACGCCCCTCCGGCGTTGGCGGCGATCACTATGTTGATGCAGGCAAGATTGACAAAACGCCGATCACCGTTGGCCACCTTCAACACCACGGCGCACATCAAGAGCGCAGTGGTCAGGTTGTCTGCCACCGGCGAAATACAAAAAGCAAGCCCGCCGGTCAACCAGAACAGGGTGCGCAAGTGAAAGCCGGATCGCACCAGCCAGGCGCGCAGGGCATCGAACAGCCGCCGATCCTCCATGGCGTTGATATAGGTCATCGCCACCAGCAGGAACAGCATCAACTCGGCATATTCCAGCAAGGTATGGCGGAAGGCCTGCTCGGCGACAGGGCTCATCCCTTGCTGTGCATAGGCGATACCAATCAGGATCCAGATCACCCCGGCGGCCACCAGCACGGGTTTGGACTTGCGCAGTTGCAGATACTCTTCAGCCATCACCAGGGCGTAGGCCAACACAAACAATCCGACACAAAAAAGACCGATTGAGGAGGATGTCAACAGAACAGGGCCACTACTGGCATGGGCGGGAAGGATAAACAGGGACAGCAGCAAAATAACTGGGGTAAGCGCAGACATGGTCTCTTCCTTTTAGAACCATCTGGCAATGATGCTAACACCTGGATGAAAAGAAAAATTCATCCAGGTCAATTAACGCTTAATTGGTTTGCTGTCGAAACGCGGGATTATTTCTTGCCGAAACCCGACTGCTTGAGGGTATAGCCTGCGCTGTTCTGCCAGGCATCCAGACCGCTGCGGTTATTGCCCGCCACCAGACTGGCGGCCAGACTCGGGCTGTTGAACAGCTGATCGGCGGTAAAGACAAAGCCGCCCTGACTGCGGGGCACTATGACCCCCTTTTCCAGCAGCTCGTGACGCAGCTCGATCACCGCTTCACGCAAAGAGGCGGCATCCTCGCCATTGGCGGTGGAACCGGCCAGCACCATAAAGCCCGGATTTTGCCGCTTGCCCACCGGATAACCGTGGGCCTCGGCCCCCTTGCCGTTGAAGTGGTAGAGCTCGCGCTCCCCCGGCCGGTTGTCGGAGAGTGCCTTTTGCAGGGTCATCAGCTCGTTGTAGATCTCGATGGGGACGACGGCAGCCTGCTTGTTGCCCTTGCTATCGATGATAAAACTGACTTGCTTGTGTAACATCCTTGCTCATCCTGTGACCCATGGAAGCCCCTATTCTAACCACCTCGGGCAAGCGGGATCCAGCGAGGATCCACTGCTCTTTTGCCGCCTTGATCACTAACTGGCACTCTTGATCAACCGTAAGGGGTGTTGATCAATGCTGGCCGTGCTAGCGTACCAAGCATGATGAAAGCCATTGACCATCAAACGGTTATCCCATGCTGACCCTGCGCAACCTCTGCAAGAGCTTCGATAACGGCAGTGAACGACTGCCGCTGTTCCACCATCTCGATCTCGCCCTCCCCGCTGGCGAGATCACCCTGCTGCTGGGCCAAAGCGGCTGCGGCAAGTCCACCCTGCTCAATCTGATCGCCGGCCTGATTGCACCGGACGAAGGGGAAATCTGGCTGGGGGAGACCCGGATCGACACCCGCTCCCCCGACGAGCGGGCGCGCCTGCGGGGCCGCCATTTCGGCATCGTCTATCAGGATTTCAACCTGCTGCCGACCCTCAACGTGGCCGAGAATCTGGCCCTGCCGCTGGCCATCAACGCTCTGCCACCGGATGAGGCCAGGATTGACCAGTTGCTGCAACGGCTCGATATGAGCCACAAGCGCCATGCCTGGCCGGAGCAACTCTCCGGCGGTCAGCGACAGCGGGTGGCGCTGGCCCGCGCCCTTATCCATCAGCCCGGTTGGCTGCTCGCCGACGAGCCCACCGGCAGCCTCGATGAGCACAATGCCGAACAGGTGATGGCGTTGATGGTGGCGGCGGTACGCGATACCGGTGCTGGCTTGCTGCTGGTGAGCCACAACCCGGCCTATGCCGCCCTGGCCGACAGGGTGCTGCGCCTCGAAGGGGGGCAACTTATCGAGCTCAAGGGGCCCCGCCATGACTAAACAGCGACTGCGCCTGCCGGAGTCACGCTGATGCTGCCACTCAAAGCGCTGCTGCGCCTCTATCGCAGCCACCCCTGGTTGCTGCTGATGAGTCTGGCCGGGCTGGTATTGGGGGTGTCGCTGGTGGTGGCCATCGAGCTGCTCAATCACAGTGCCCGCACCAATTTTGTCGCTGCCCGCAGCCAGCTGGCGGGGGAAGCCAACTACCGGCTGGCCCCTGCTGGCGGGCTGGATGAGCAGCTTTATGTGCAGCTGGTGACCAGCCAGCCCGCCCTCGATGCCATGCCCCAGCTCCATGGCTGGCTCAAGGATGAAGAGGGGCGCAGCTTTCAACTGCTGGGAATGGATCTCTTCAACCCCGGCCCGCTGCGCCAGCTGTTTGGCGCCACTCGGGAGAGCGAGCCCGCGTTCTCCTTAAACCGCGCCGACAGCATCTGGCTGGCTACCCCCGAGGCAGAGCGCCTTGGCTGGCAAGCGGGCCAGAGCCGACGCTTTGTGCTGGGCGGCAGCGATGGCGCCAGCGCCCGCCCCCTGACCCTGACGCTGGCAGGCACCTTTGAACCGGGCGCCGTGCCCATGGAACGGCTGCTGATAACCGATATTGGCCTCGCCCAACCGCTGCTGGACAAAGCGGGTCGGCTCGATCGCATCGTCTTCAAGCTAAGCGACGCCGAGGCTCGCACCCTGCAAGCCACCCTGCAAACCGATTACCCGAACCAGCCCTTGTGGCTTGAGCCCATCAGCCCGGCGCTCGATGCCAGCCAGCTTGGCGATGCGCTGGCCCTCAATCTGACGGCGCTGTCATTGCTCGCCATGGCGGTGGGATTGTTTCTGGTGTTCAACGCCCAGCGATTTGTCCAGAGCGTGCGCCGCCCCCAGCTGGCCCAGTTGATCATTCTGGGCATGGGGCCGAGCCGGGTACTGCGTTGGCTCATTCTGGAGCTCGTTATTCTCGCCACCCTCGGCACCCTGCTCGGGGTGCTGCTCGGCAGCCTGTTGGCGCTCGCCTTGATGGGGCAACTGACCCAGGCGCTGGCCGATCTCTATGGCCCCAACCCCATCGATCTGTTGCGCCTTTCCCCTGTGAGCCTGCTCAAGGCGCTGTTGATCGGGTTGTTCGGCACGCTGGCCGCCAACCTGCCCGACTGGTGGCAACTGCTGCGCCAATCCCCTCTCGAACTGCGAGCGGGAAGCAGCCGCCCCCCCGCTCACCCGTGGCGACGGCGCGTGCTGGCCATCGCCATCCTGCTGCTGTGCGCCCTCTGCCTGTGGCTGCCACAAACAGGTCTGAGTGGCGCCCTCTTTATCGCCGGCGGCTGGCTGCTGGCCATGGCACTCTGGCTGCCCGATGCCCTGCGCGGCCTGCTTGGCTGGTTGCGACGGCGTGCGGGCGGCCCCCTCACCGCACGGCTCGGGGTGGCCGAGACCCTCTATCACCTCGATCGCACCGCCATCGCAGTGATGGCGTTGCAGCTGGCCATCGCGGCGGCCATCGGCATCGGGGTCATGGTGTCGAGCTTTCGCTCCAGCGTGGAGATCTGGCTCGGCCAGCGTCTGGCCGCCGATCTCTATGTCACCGCCCCCAAGGGGGTGGCGGGCAACAAGGGCACCTTGAGCGACGCCACCCTTAAGACTCTGCTCGCCAATCCGCTGGTGAGCGCCGCCTCGCGCCGCTCGGTGCATCCTGCCCGCTGGCAGGGGCAGCCCATCGAGTGGGCACAGATGGATTTTATCCCCCAGCTTAAAGCAGCCTATCCGCTGCTGGCCGGGCGCTGGCCCACCCGTCCCGACGAAGTGCTGGCGAGCGAACCGCTGACGGTGCGCCTGGGGGTCAAGGTGGGCCAGACATTGGCGATCAGCGGCGAGCAGGAGCCAAGGCAGTTCACCGTCACCGGCGTCTATCAGGACTACGGCAGCGACAAGGGACAGATCCTGCACGCCTTCGAAGGGGGGGCGGTGCAATCCCTCGCCCTCTTTAGCAACGACCCCGAGCAGCTGGCCGACCGCCTGCGCGAGCGCTTTGGCGAGCAGCTAAACCTGCTCTCCGCCCCCGCCATCCACAGCGCGGCGCTCAAGGTGTTTGACCAAACCTTTGTGGTGACCGAGCTATTGAAACTGCTGATCCTCGGCATCGCCTTTGTCGGCATTGGCTCGGCCTTTATGGTGCTGGGGCTGGCGCGCCGTGGCGAGCTGCAGACCTTGCAAAGTCTGGGTTTGAGCCCCCACCACTGCCGCCAGCTGCTGGTGTGGCAAGGAGCGGGATTGGGGCTGCTCACCGCCCTGCTGGCTCTGCCGGTGGGATATGGCCTCGCCTGGGTGCTGATCGAGGTGGTCAACCCCCGCGCCTTTGGTTGGCGCCTCGCCTTCGAGGCCGCCCCCCTTCATGCGGTCACCGCCCTGTTGCTGGCACCGGTCTGTGGCGCATTGGCATCCTGGTATGCGGCAAGGAGAGTGGTATGAGATATCGGTTAGCGCACTGGCTCAGCCATGGTTGGAAGACCCCATTGACCACTTCCCTCTCTCCGCCCTTTCTTCAGCGCAGAGAAGATCACAGTGCGGCATTGAACCATCCCCTCTCCCTTTGGGAGAGGGCCAGGGTGAGGGGAAGCTTATCCTCCTTACGGCCCCTGTGGCTCACCGCCCTCTTGCTCCCGCTGATTGCCATGATCGACAGCGTGCAGGCCAGCGATCTGGGCGCCCTGCTCGGCGGAGGCAACGACAGCTTTAAAAAGGTGCTGCCGGGGCAAACAATAAAACTGCCGGAGGATCACACCTCTCACCCCGATTACCGCTCCGAGTGGTGGTATCTCACCGGCAACCTCAAGGATGAGCAGGGGCGCGAATATGGCATGCAGTGGACCCTGTTTCGCCAGGGGATTGAACAAGAACTCCGCACCAGCAACCCCTGGCTCACCCCCCAGCTCTGGCTGGCCCAGTTTGCCATCACGGATCTCGACCGTGGCAGCCACCAGCAAGATGAACGGGCCAGTCGGCAGGGGCCGGGGTTGGCGGGGGCCAGCGGCGGCCAATATTGGCTCAGGGAGTGGCGGCTTGCCTCCCAAGGGGCAGCGCTCTTCCCCGCCACCCTCAAGGTGCAGAGCAAGATTGGCGAGCTGAACCTCACTGTCACCGCCGCCAAGCCGCTGGTGCTACAAGGCAAGGCCGGTTACAGCGAGAAGAGCCCGGGCAACGCCTCCTTTTACTACTCCTACCCGCGCCTCACTCTTCGCGGCACGCTGATCCGCGATGGCGAGACCCGCACCGTCACCGGACAAGGGTGGTTTGATCACGAGTGGAGCAGCTCGGTATTGGCCGAGTGGCAATCGGGCTGGGACTGGTTTTCGCTGCAACTGGCCGATGGCCGCGAACTGATGCTGTTTCGCCTGCGCACCAAATCGGGACGCACTGAGCCTGAGAACCGCTACGGCATTTTGATTGAGCGGGACGGCAGCAGCCGGGCGCTCGCCCCCGACGCGATTCGCCTTACGCCGGGCAACACCTGGCGCGGCCCCAAGGGGCAGGATTACCCCGTCGAGTGGCAATTAAGCGCCGCCGGAATGAGCCTCACCATCAAAGCCCGTCAGCCCAATCAGGCCATGACAGGTCGCTTTGACTACTGGGAGGGCGCGGTCTCTGTCTCGGGGGATGCCAAGGGGGTCGGCTATCTGGAGATGACGGGCTATTGATCCAGGAGCGTGGCTGTTGATTGCAACGGCCATAAGCCGCCGTCAATGCCCTGCCAGACGGATTTGATGATGCACGCAGCCACCATGACGCCGGGGCTCTCGCCCCTCACTGCAGCACACAGGGCGCGCCGCACCTGGAGCCGGCGGTTTTAAAGGGGGGCATTATAAAGAATTCGGGGCGCAGTTCGCCCCTTTTGTTGCCGCAAAGGCCTGTATCGACATGTAGCAAAACAAGTTGGAGAGAAAGAGAGCAAGATTCGGGTCGTCCCAGCAAGGAGTGGTTGCCATAGTGGGGGCCAAACCCAAGTCGGTTGGAACCTATTGGGGTTCCAATCCACTGCCAACTTTGTGCGCCTCTTAATCTGGCGCACAACACACTCAGCGAGGGAACTGCCATGTCATTACTGTCCAACAAGGTCGCCATCATCACCGGCGCCAGCTCCGGTATCGGTCGCGCCAGCGCCATCCTGTTTGCCCGCGAAGGGGCCAGCGTCGTCGTCGGCGCCCGCCGCCAGCCCGAGCTGGATCTGCTGGTGGAGGAGATCCGCCACGAGGGGGGCCAGGCGGTGAGTCTGGCGGGAGATGTGAAAAGCGAGACTTACGCCCGCGCTCTTGTTGATCTCGCGCTAACCCGTTTCGGGGGGCTCGATATCGCCTTCAACAACGCAGGTACCACTGGCACGCCGGGCAGCGTAAAGGACCTTGAACTGGCGCAGTGGCAGGAAATTCTGGATACCAACCTCACCAGCGCCTTTGTGGGAGCCAAGTACCAGATCCCCGCCATGCAGGCTCGCGGCGGCGGCTCGCTTATCTTTACCTCCACCTTTGTCGGCCATACCCTGGGGCTGCCCGGCATGGCGGCCTATGCCGCGAGCAAGGCGGGCCTGCTTGGTCTGACCCGGGTGCTGGCTGCCGAATATGGGGCACAAGGGGTGCGGGTCAACGCCCTGCTGCCGGGGGGGACCGACACTCCCATGGGGCGGGCTTTTGCCAATACGCCAGAGAGCCTCGCCTTTGTGCAGAATATGCATGCCCTCAAACGGCTGGCCCAGCCGGAGGAGATCGCCCGCTCGGCCCTTTATCTCGCGTCCGATGCATCCAGCTTTACCACCGGCATTGCCCTGCTGGCCGATGGTGGGGTATCAATTTGTCGCACATGACCTTGTCGCCCCCAAGATCCTGCGACCGAAACCTTATCGTGAGAGCGCCTTATGTCTGATTACGCCCGCATCGCCGATGCCATCCGTTTTATCGCAAGTCAGGTGGAGCGTCAGCCCACTCTGGACGAGATAGCGGCGCACGTACACTTAAGTCCCTTTCACTTCCAGCGGCTGTTCAGCCGCTGGGCCGGAGTGACGCCCAAACGCTATCTGCAGGTGCTGACCCTGGAGCGGGCCAAGGCGCTGTTGCAGGAGTCGCGCCCGCTGCTTGAGGTGGCCGATACCCTGGGCCTTAGCAGCGGCTCGCGGCTCTACGATCACTTTGTGCAACTCGAAGCGGTAACACCGGGCGAGTACAAGCAGCGCGGGGCCGGGCTGGTTATCGATCACGGGGTGCACGACACCCCCTTCGGCCAGGCATTCGTCGCCCTGACCCCGCGGGGGGTGTGCAACTTCTCGTTTCTCGATGACCAGACCCCAGAGACGCCGCTGGCCGCCCTCGCCCACAGCTGGCCCAAGGCGGAGTTGCGGGAGGCACCATCACGCACCCAAGGGGTCATCCACACCATGTTTGATGGCAGCAAGGCGCCGGATCGTCCCATCTCCTTGCACGTGAGCGGCACCAACTTCCAGATCAGCGTCTGGCGGGCGCTGCTGCAGATCCCGCCCGCCAAGGTGGTGAGCTACGCCCAGGTGGCAAGCGCCGTCGGCAACCCCAAGGCCGCCCGCGCCGTGGGGCTGGCGGTGGGCGCCAACCCCGTCGCTTTGATGATCCCCTGTCACCGGGTCATCCAGCAAAACGGCAAACTCGGCGGCTATCACTGGGGCGAGACCCGCAAACAGGCGATACACGCCTGGGAAGCGGCGAGGTATGAGTAAAGGTGGCTTTTTTCAGCCCGCCTGATGAGGAAAAAAGGAATTTTGGTAATGAGTCAGCAGACAATCAGGCAGCGCCAGACAACATGCGGCGATATACAGCAGGGAGATCAGAAGAATCGGGGCGCAAATCGCCCCTTTTGTTGCTTTGGCCAAGCTCGGGGCTCAGCCACCTCACCCCTGCGGATTAACGAAACACGTAGAATGCAAATTCATTGCCCCTACGGTACTGTAACGAGTAATCAATCATGACACAGAACATTCCGCAGCCAGTTCATCAAGCACTGCGAATACTCCATCAAGATCATCACGATAGAAGGCTGTATAATTTGATGTAAAAACACATCTCTCTCTAGTATTTAGCTGAAGTCCTCGGATTAGCTCGCGATATTTAGCCCAATATTTACCCATAGCAACTGGATTTAAACCACCTGGAAGTTTTTCTCTGGTTGCAATGTAGGCGTCGTCATCACTCCCAGAAAAGAATGTACTGCTAAGTTGTGACAAACAATAATCAAGGAAGAAAAATATGTTTTCTCTATCGGTCTCGGGATTGAAGCAAACATCAAATACGTAGTTATTCATCAACTTGGCAATCCCACCATTATCACCACTCTCACGCTCATCATAATATCCACAACCTACGCCTGAGCCATTGGGGGGATTCGTGTTACTAAGTTGATAGATAACAAATACTTTGATTATATTACGTGTAATAGCAACTCTTCGAGATAATGAGTTTTCTTCTGATAATAGAGGTTCTTGTAATGCGTCTTCGATTTTTTCCATAAAAGCAACACCAAGAAACACCTCTACAGATACATCATCGACCTCAGCAAAAAAGTTACGCCGCTTGTCAATATAAGTTCGCTTGAATATGGAAAATATATTCTGTGAGAGTTTCCTCATCTCTATCAAAGCTAGATCGCTGACTAATCCTGAAGTGGACGCACTATTATTCTGATGTATAATAAGTGCTCTCTGTAAATTGTAAAGCTGCCCACCACGATCAGCCGAGCACTCAAGTCTGAATATCATGAGGTCATACCAACCAAGGACACCACGCTCAGAACTTATAAGTTTTTCCAGTATACCATTACCTTTATAGGTATATTCTCCAAATAGCCGCCACGCTATCTCTATAATATTTTCATTAATGTTTGATAAACGCCGACCAGACCCTCTTCCCCAACCAACATTATCCAATAATCGCAATAAAGAGTAAATGGCTCGCTGACGTAACCCCTGATCGCCATTATTAAATGATGAGTAGTATGGTATATACTCAATAAGCGCATCTATAGCGCCTTCTGCTTGTATATTAGTGAGTTCATGAGATTGATTGACTAAAACCCGCCAAAACTGATCATGAGAATACTCACCACACGCCAACTCAAAATATGGTGTTGTTAGTATTAAAGCAATCTCCTCCCCATTTTTGACCCGTGCCACTGCATTTTGGTACAGGATAAATGTCTGTTGTGGTTCTGGCGTAGCAAACCGAACAATGAGTTTGAGGTATGCCTCTAAATTCCTAAAGCCACCACTATTAAAGCACGCTCTAGTTCGACGCTCTGCCTCATCTACATTACTACCGAAGCCGTTATCCAAAATATTTTTGTCAAATAACTGGGATAACAAGAACCAAGCAGGAGGCGGTACTTCATCCTTTAATAGAGCAAACGTCTCGGCGTTTTTGAACTCTTTATCTCCGTATTCTCGTCGTAATGAGAAAGAACCGCTTCGTCCTTCTGTTTCTTCTGCATATATACGTCGAAACAGCCCGGGGTAATTCAAATGCAATAACATCAGGTTGATAAGATCACGCTTATGAAAGTCTGTTCTACCCAAGTCAGTTTTCTCTATCTGCATCAAGAGCATCGCATTAACAAATCGTTTTAGTTTACGCAAACTTCCAACTAACGGTTGATAATTTGCCGCCAAGTTACTCCCTAGAATATCCGCTAATTCGTTGAGGACGACACCTAGTTTTATCATAGTGTCAGAGGGTACCGAACCAAGCTTGTTTTCATCGCGCGCCCAATCACGTCGCAAAAAATCGCAAAGACTAGAGCTATCAACGAATAGGCTTAGCTTGACTGTTACAAATTTCTCCAAAAACTCGCGTGCTCTTTCCCCTTCCTCATTTTTCCCAGTAAGAACTTCCGTATCATAGCAAAGAACATATGTTGCCTGAGATAACTTGAACGTCCTCCGCGTTGCGAATAAAACATTATTTATCGTTTTCGTGTCCAAACGGTCTAGATCATCAATTACGATTATTACACGTCGATCGATGCGGCGCAAAACATCATCAATGTCATCGAGAAGTTCATCGATCGTTTCCTGAGAAGGCTCTAGCGAAAGCTTGAACCCGAAGAATGAAACATCTGCTTTTCCTTTTATGAGACGGGAATATCTAGAAGCTGCCGGTCTAAATTCTGGCGAAAATACCTTGTCTTGAATCACCGCGGATAGATCGCGAATTAGGCGGTCAGCAAGATCAGGTTCAGAGGCATAGCGTAACGGCTCGAATCGACAAACAAGAACCTTGTCACCAGCATCTTCCCAATAACGCTCAACCAGATTAATAAAACTTGTTTTACCTACACCCCATGGACCATCAACCCCAAAGACCAACCCTGGATGGGAGTCACATGCAAGCACAGTCTCAGCAAAAGACTTAGCCTGAAGTTCGTTTGTCAGGAGATCGTCCCTTTTATCATCAATTTCCTCATCTGCTATGAAATAGAGCTGAGACGTCTGTTTTCCAGCGCGTGTTCTACTTTGCAAAATTGGTGAGAGAAACATAACGCAGAAAAAAATAAGAATAGCAGGAGCCCAATGTGGGTCAGCGGATTTGAACGCTGCATGTAGCTTTGCAAGCCAAGGTGAGGCTAAATTGCTTGACCAAGCGCCAATAACTACACCTGCAAGTAAATCAATACGATAACTACGAAGTATACGCATAGTTGTCAAATGAGCATTTCGCTTGACAGCGTAAAGCAGACAGATACCTAAACCAGTTATTATTCCAATTGCCTTTAGGTATAGAGAAACGTCTACAATTTGCAGTGCGAAGCTATTTCCCAAGAGGAAAAAGATACGTGCAACTTCAGCTCCAACAAAGCCAATAAAGAGCATCCTCGCGAAAACCAATAACTCGGGCATCTTCATCGCCGAAGGTTTACTCGCCATCGACTTCTCCTTTCTATGTGACTTGCTGTCTTAGGAAAGACACTTTACCACACGAACAATTGGAAAAAGAAAAGACGCCCTAAGGCGTCTTTCTTTTATCTGGAGTCTGGAGCAAACCGGTTAGGAGATCTCTCCCCCTCCCCGCCTTGCCCCGCAACGCAATCAGATCGGGGTGATGGAGGTGATATGGGCATCCCCGTCCAGTGATTTGAAGATCTGCACCACGGCTTCGCCATGGATTGGTTTGGCAAGTGGCACAGTGCTCTTGCACTTGAAGCGGTAGTTGGTGCCAGCCACCACCTGGGTGGAGACTTCAAAGGGTACATACTGCACCCCGACAAATCCTTTCAGCGCCTGATCAAATACCACCTGATCCTCGGCGGTCAGCTTGTGATATGCGGTCCATCCACCCACCAACACTGCTTGTTCTGACATATCAAACTCTCCGTGCTCTATGATCCCGACTCGTTTGGCCGTTCGGGCTGCGCCCCGTTGATTCAAGTGGTTTCCGGTCTCCACCGGGGTGTCATCACTGCCGGTTGGCGCGATAACGATGGGCCCGTTTGCGCAGCTATCTGCAACTGGCTCAGCCCTCCCCCCAGCCACGAGCTGCTGTTGATAGCAGGCTCAATTGGCATGAGAGAGCCTAGTGCGGGATGGCAATAATGCCCCTGTCACATATGACAGGGGCAAGGTGGCAAAAAAGCTGCTCGAAAAAAGAAGATGTGTGGCGCAAACGATTGAGAAAAGAAAAGACGCCTCAAGGGCGTCTTTTTGCATTTTTATGCTCGAAGGGTAGAAGGGCGCGAGCCGCTTATTCCCATTCGATGGTTGCGGGCGGCTTGCCGGAGACGTCGTACACCACGCGGGAGATACCATTGATCTCGTTGATGATGCGGTTCGATACGTGACCGAGGAAGTCGTACGGCAGGTGAGCCCAGTGGGCGGTCATAAAGTCGATGGTCTCGACGGCGCGAAGCGCAATGACCCAGTCATATTTGCGACCATCGCCCATGACGCCAACGGAGCGCACCGGCAGGAAGACGGCGAACGCCTGGCTGACCTGGTTGTAGAGGTCGGCTTTGCGCAGCTCTTCGATAAAGACCGCATCGGCGCGGCGCAGAATATCGCAGTACTCTTTCTTCACTTCGCCAAGAACGCGCACACCCAGACCCGGACCCGGGAACGGGTGACGGTAGAGCATGTCGTAGGGCAGACCCAGCTCGAGGCCAACGCGGCGCACTTCGTCTTTGAACAGCTCGCGCAGCGGCTCGACCAGACCCATCTTCATCTCTTCCGGCAGGCCGCCGACGTTGTGGTGAGACTTGATGACGTGGGCCTTGCCGGTCTTGCTGGCAGCAGATTCGATAACGTCCGGATAGATGGTGCCTTGTGCCAGCCACTTGGCGTTTTTCAGCTTTTTCGCTTCGTCGTCGAACACTTCAACGAAGACGCGGCCGATGATCTTGCGCTTGGCTTCCGGCTCGTCAACACCGGCCAGGGCAGAGAGGAAGCGCTCTTCCGCGTCGACCTTGATGATGTTCAGACCAAAGTGGTCACCAAACATCTCCATCACCTGGGTGCCTTCGTTCAGGCGCAGCAGACCGTTGTCCACGAAGACGCAGGTCAGGCGATCGCCGATGGCACGGTGCACCAGCATGGCAACCACGGAGGAGTCCACCCCGCCGGAGAGGCCCAGGATCACTTCATCGTCACCCACCTGCTCGCGGATGCGGGCAACGGCGTCGTCGATGATGGTGGCCGGGGTCCAGAGGCACTCGCAGCCGCAGATGTCTTTGACGAAGTGCTCCAGCATGCGGGCACCCTGACGGGTGTGGGTCACTTCCGGGTGGAACTGCACGCCGTAGAAACGCTTGGCCTCACACGCCATGGCCGCGTGGGGGCAGGTCGGGGTCCGGGCGATGGTGGTGAAGTCGGCCGGAATGGTAGTGACCTTGTCACCGTGGCTCATCCAGACATCCAGCAGGGCATTGCCGTTGTCGGCGATGGCATCTTCGATGTTGCGCAAGAGGGCGCTGCTCTTGCCAGCTTCGCCGAGCACTTCCACCTTGGCGTAACCGAATTCACGCTCGGTAGAGGATTGCACCTTGCCACCCAGCTGCTCGGCCATGGTCTGCATGCCATAGCAGATACCGAACACAGGGACACCGGCGTTGAACACATACTCGGGGGCGCGCGGGCTGCCCGCTTCGGTGACGGACTCGGGGCCGCCGGAGAGGATGATGCCGCTCGGATTGAATTCGCGGATCTGCTCTTCGGTTACGTCCCAGGCCCACAGTTCGCAGTAGACGCCGATTTCGCGCACACGGCGGGCGATCAGCTGGGTGTACTGGGAACCGAAGTCGAGGATAAGGATACGGTGCTGGTGAATGTCTTTAGTCATTTTATTCCTGCATCAGGCTGATGTTGTCACAAAGGGCACGGGATAAAAAAAGGGTGGAAAAACGGGGCGCAGGGCCCCGTTTTATCAGCCCATCCGATAGTTGGGGGCTTCTTTGGTAATGGTCACATCGTGGACGTGGGACTCTTTCATCCCGGCGCCGGAGATGCGCACGAATTCAGCTTTAGTGCGCATGTCGTCGATGGTGGCGCTGCCGGTCAGGCCCATGGAGGAGCGCAGGCCGCCCATCTGCTGGTGGATGATCTCTTTGAGGCGACCCTTGTACGGCACGCGGCCTTCGATACCTTCCGGTACCAGCTTGTCGGCGGCGTTGTCGGTCTGGAAGTAGCGGTCGCTGGAGCCTTTGGACATGGCGCCCAGAGAACCCATACCACGATAGGATTTGAAGGAGCGACCCTGATAGAGCTCGATCTCGCCCGGCGCTTCTTCAGTACCGGCGAACATGGAGCCCACCATGACGCAACTGGCGCCCGCGGCAATGGCCTTGGCGATGTCGCCGGAGAAGCGGATACCACCATCGGCAATCACCGGAATACCGGTGCCTTCCAGCGCGTCAACGGCGTCGGAGATGGCAGTGATCTGGGGCACACCGACACCGGTCACGATACGGGTAGTACAGATGGAGCCCGGGCCGATACCGACCTTGACGGCGTTGACACCGGCAGCAGCCAGCGCCTTGGCGCCCGCGGCGGTCGCCACGTTGCCACCGATAATCTGCAGATCCGGATAGGCGTCGCGAGTAGCCTTGATGCGATCCAGCACGCCCTGGGAGTGGCCGTGGGAGGAGTCGATCAGCAGCACGTCTACACCGGCTTCTACCAGCGCAGCGACGCGCTCTTCGTTGCCGGCACCGGCACCAACCGCAGCACCGACCCGCAGACGACCCTTGTCATCTTTACAGGCGTGGGGCTTGCGCTCGGCTTTCTGGAAATCTTTAACGGTGATCATGCCCTTGAGTTTGAAGTCGGCGTTCACCACCAGCACTTTTTCGATACGGTGCTTTTGCATCAGGGCAACCACCTCTTCGCGAGGGGCCCCTTCACGCACGGTGACCAGACGATCTTTCTGGGTCATGATCTGTTCAACGGTCTGGGAGAGGTCAATCACGAAGCGCACGTCACGGCCGGTGATGATACCGACCAGCTGATTGCCGTCAGTCACCACGGGGTAACCGGCGAAGCCATTCTTGTGGCTCAGCTCCTTGATTTGGGCGATGGTCATGTCAGGGCGCACGGTGACGGGGTCAGTGACCACGCCGCTCTCGTACTTCTTGACCTTGCGCACTTCGGCAGCCTGCTGCTCGATGGACATGTTCTTGTGGATAAAGCCGATACCGCCTTCCTGGGCCAGTGCGATAGCCAGACGGGCTTCGGTCACAGTGTCCATGGCAGCGGAGATCATCGGGATGTTCAAGCTGATGGCGGAGGTCAGCTTGGTACGCAGATCGGCAGTATTGGGAAGAACTTCGGAGTGGGCGGGAACCAACAGTACATCGTCGAAGGTTAACGCTTCTTTGGCAATCCTGAGCATGGCAATATCTCACCGTTGAGGAAGTGGGGGTGTAAAATATTGCCGACGAAGTTTACTCACGCATTGGTCACTGGTAAAGAAGTTTTTTGAATTTTTTATGGCATAGCCCTCTTTTAGGCGGCCAACGGCGCAAAAAACTAATAAATTCAGCTGTAATCATGCCTTTTTTCACGACAAGATGATCTTTTTTGTCGTTGAGCCCCTTTCTCCCTCCAACCTCCCGGAACAGCATTTTCAATGATCCAATTATGTGCAGCCGGGTGTTCAGTTTCCCTGATAGCGACCTGGCTTGTGCCAATTCATCAGCATGGCGTTCATCGCCAGCGCACTCAGGGTGGACCAGAGCAGCAAGGGCAGTGGCAAGGTGAGCAGGGAGAGTGCAAACACCAGCACATCAAGCACCATCTGGCTCTTTCCCGCGTTGATGCCAACGCGCCGTTGCAGCCAGAGCGTCACCACCCCGGTGCCACCCACGGAGGCATTGTGGCGCGCCAGAGACAACACCCCCATGCCGAGAAAGGTCCCCCCTACCAAGGCGGCAAACAGTGGGTGGACATAGCTCACCGTCAGCAGCAGCGGTACCGCCTGGGTGGCCGCCGAGAGGGTAACGTTGACGATCAGCGTCTTGATGGTGAAGGCGCGCCCCATGGTGAAGTAACAAAACACCATGAAGGGCATGTTGACCATGAAGAACAGAACCCCGATGGGCAAACTGCTGACATGGGCGAGCAGCAGGGCGATGCCCGCGATGCCACCGGTGATCATGCCGGAACACTTGAGCAGGTTGAGACCGACCGCGATAAACATGACCCCGAGCACCATGCCGTAAACATCGTCCTTGAGGGTGTGGGCCAGGGCTTTGGTCGCCGGCACGGGCGACATGGTCATTTCACTTTCCATATGACTCCTTTCCATGTTTGCTGTGACATCAGGGCACCAGTCACTGGGCCGAAGGGGTCGGCATACTCGGGCGCCCTGGCCATTTCCCCTGCCGGTCCCCCTGTCAACATCACAAGACTCAGCAAAAAAAGCGCCAATCAACACAAGCATCCAGGATAAGCTGAAAAATCAAATTTAAATTCCGACATTCTGCCTATAACAGGAGCAACACACCCATTCATGGGACAAACATCAGGCTGCATCAGCATGTTTGACCAGCCATACTGAAGGCAGCTCACCATCTCCCCTTTTAAAGCCCGTTATTAAGTGGATCATGTTGATATGGTGCCACATGGCAGCATGAATCATGCTCGTCACAGGAGGGGCATAGGGTGGATACGGCATATTTCTCCAAGGTGGGTTCCTGCTGCCAATGTCGATGATGCGCACCACTTTGGGGCGAAAGCACCATAACAGAGCAAGCCACCCTCGGATGCCGCTTGCTCCCAAGCGATGTCGACGCTACTGCTTATTGCCTTCCCCGTCTGGTCCATCTCCCTCTATCCCTTGATATGCGGCATAAAAAAGTCGACCCCAAGGCCGACTCGCTGCACACTGTTACAGGCTTTCCTTATTTGAGATATTTACCGTCAACGCCCACCTTGCCCGGGCCGTTCAGTACCCAGACCCGTGCCGAATAGGCGGGCACCGCAAAGCTCAGACTGCCGTTGCTGAC
>NZ_JAAKNE010000071.1:0-22065 GCF_049170755.1 Aeromonas sp. 604176 | reverse complement strand
CAGGAGTATACCGACCGCATGATCGGCAGCTTCGAAGTGCCGACCGCCTGGTTCCAGTCCCTGAACCCCTTCTTCATTATCACCCTGGCGCCGGTCGTTGCGGCCATCTGGATCAAGCTCGGCAAGAAAGAGCCGAACTCTCCGGTGAAATTCGCCATGGGTCTGCTGTTCTTGGCTATCGGCTTCCTGTTCATGGTGGGTGCCGTGCTGCAGCAGGGTGGTGACAACACCGTCAAGACCTCCATGTTCTGGCTGGTTGGTGCTTACCTGTTCCACACCCTGGGCGAGCTCTGCCTCTCCCCGATCGGCCTCTCCATGGTGACCAAGCTGGCTCCGCTGCGTCTGGCTTCCCTCATGATGGGTGCCTGGATGGGCTTTATCGCCATCGCCAACTATGCTGCGGGCTTTATCGGCTCCATTGTTGGTGAAGCCGGCCCGATCGCCATCTTCGGTGGCATCGCCCTGGCTGCGGTGCTGAGCGCCCTGTTGCTGCTGACCATGGCTAATCGTCTGGTTTACTGGATGCACGGTGCCGAAGGCCCGGCCAAAGAGCCGCAAGCTCAAGAGAAGAAACTACACTCCGCCACCGTCTAAACTGTCAGGATTGTAGACAACAGACAGGGCGCCCATCGGGCGCCTTGTCTGTTTTGGTCTCTAGTCAAGCAGCCTCAGTGATGACGCACCTGCACATTGAGCGCACTACCGCTGTCGCTGCGAAACTGCAGATCGAATGGTTCATGCCAGCTGCGTTTGTGCAGAGCGTAGTGGCTGTTGCGCATCAGACCAAGCGGTAATCCACCCGAGCGCATCAACCAGTGGGGGGAAGTGAGCCCGGCATTGGCAAATACCAGCCCATCGTGCTGATCAAACAGCAGAGCAGCCATGGCAAAAGCGTGGCGCAACCCGGACTCCATCAACTGATGGTTTAGGTAGTCGAGCAACCGGTGCGGTTGGCTCAGCAAACGGCTCTCGTTCTGCTGAAACTGGCGATAGGGCACGTTCATCAGAGAGCGCACCAGCGCCCCGCAAAATGCTGCATCCGTCCCCATGATGGGCATCTCCATCACCAGCACCAGCAGCTTGTCTTCCACCTTGAAGGTATCGGGAATGAAGAGGTGCCCAAGCCCCTTGAACGTGACCTGCCAGGGGCCCCACTCCTGCAATCCCGGTGGCTTCAGCCCGGCGAGCAAACGGCTGGCAGCCCGATCATGCGCACTGAAGTAATCCATATGCGCCATCAATTCGAGCTGCTGAGCTCGTGTGGAACTCCCATTCAGGCACTGGTCGATACTGCGATCGACCAGTGCGAAGTTCTCGAGGGGCTTGAGCAGGTAGTCCCGAGCACCGGCACGCAAGGCACTGGCGACCGCCTCCATGGAGCTCTGGGCCGAAATGACGATAACCGGAATATGGGGATAGCGCGCAGAGAGACAGGCGATTACCTCGCGGCCATCCATATTGGGCATATTGAGATCGCACAGTACCACGTCGGGATGATAAATCGCTGCAGCTGACAACCCTTCAATTCCATCCTCAGCCTGAAACACCGTTGCCCCGTCCCGCGCGAGGTAACTCACTAACGAATGGCGAAAAACTGCTTCGTCTTCCACCACCAGGATCCGCAGTCCGGGTTTTGGCATGTTGACAAAAACCTTATGAGTCAATTGTTTATTTAAGTAATAAGACTAGTCTAAATCAGCAGAAATGCCGCGTGCCTTGCGTCACAAATAGCCGGATTGGCTAATCTGCATACCAAAATAGTGCAAGCTGCTGGATTATCGACATAATCCCGCTCTCCCTGCTCAACGCTCCGCGGTACGCTCAATTTTCACCACCCGACCATGCAGGGCACTCACTTGCAGTGTGACGAATTGTGCAGGAGAGCACCATAGGGGATAATGCCCCCCACTCCAGCTCGTGAAGAAGACCATGACCCCAGCCGAATACAGTGCCCTTGCCCACCCCAGATTGTCCCATCCGGCTCGCAGCCTCTATACCCTGCAGCTGCGCCGACTGGTGCTGGAAAATCAGGCGGCCCGGCTCAACTATCCCGAGCTGGGTCGGGCACTGGCAGTGGTCGATCCGGGTGATCCCTGCGGCTTCTCGTTTCAGGTCAATGCCCGTCAGCTCACCGAGCTGTTCGATGAACTGATGGAGGCGGGCCTGCTGCAGGTCGAGGCTCAGCCCGAGAGTGAGCACTACCATCAGTGCCCGTTCCAATTGCCACTGCTGACCCAGAAATTGCGCAGCCCGCTGCCGGAGCGCCCCTTCCAGATGCATCTGCAATGGCGACCGGACGAGGAGCTGCCCGCCCTCGCCCGTCTGTGCGGGGTGATCGATGCCAGCTATAGCGAAGAAGATCTGGGGGAGTTTATCGCCTACTGGCTGGGGCGCCCCGAGGTGTTCGACTCCCAGCATCAATGGATGCTCAAGTTCATTCGCGCCCTCAAGACCCGCCGCTATACCCGTCGCAAACCGATGGAGGTGCAGGGCTACCAGCAGGTGACGCCGGCCCCGGCAGAGTCGGGCCCCAGCAAACGGGCCCAACAGATGATTGAAGAGGCCAAGCGACTGGCCCAACAGCAGACGCAAGAACCCGCAGCGCAGCAGGAGCCGGATAATGATTGATAGCGGCCCCCGCCTGCAGGCAGAATCAACCCCTTGTCTACCCATCCCTGATCGAGCAGAAGGAGCATTCCATGACTGACCCGCAAGATCCCCTGCGCCAGGAGCTGGAAGAGATCGAAGCCAAGCGCCAGAAGATCGCCAAGGCCAAGCAGGATCACCGCATTCACGACCCGGAATTGAGCCGCCATGTGGGTGGCCTGCTGGAGCGCATTCGTCGCCTGCAACAAGAGACCGGTGGCGGCCAGTATGACTACGAGACCCTGCGCAAGGAGTACGACGCCAAGGCCAACGCCGAGGTGCGCGAGCTGCAGAAGGCGGCCCGTCAGGAGCGGATCCAGAAGCTGATCGCCCAAGCCGACCTCAACCCCGACTGGGTATTTGACAAGATGGATGCCACAGATCCGGCGCTGCAATACCCCATCGAAACCGCCCGTTACTTTATCAGCGGTTTCGAGCACTGGGAGAAGAGCGGTGGCGGCTGCATGCTGATCTACGGCGACTACGGCACCGGCAAGTCGACCCTGGCGGGAGCGGTAGCGCATGAGCTGATCGCCCGTCACCAGAAATCGGTGATCTTCCAGCAGTGGGCCTCCATCGTCGATCGACTGTTCTTCAACGTCATCCCCGATCAGGACGAGCGCAACCAGTACCGCCGCGCGCTGGAAGAGGTGGACCTGCTGATCATCGATGAGGTATCAGCCAACCGCGCCAAAATGGCGGAGAGCCAGTCCAGCTTCCTCGGCCACCTGCTGCGCCGCCGTCGCAACCTGTCAAAGAGCGTCATCATCATCACCAACCACACACCACAGACCCTGCATCAGGCGATCGGTGATTTCAGCTATGAGGCAATCAAGGCGTTCAATCCGGTGGATATCCACCTGAGCGGCCCCAGCCGTCGCCCCAGCATCGGCAACTACAACGGCTGATGCTTCTCAAAGAGTGCGAGTCGCTGACGGCTCGCACCTTCTCCTCCTTGCTGACTCACAAATAGAAACAACTCTCATTTACAGCAGACGAACAAGCCACTAGGCTAGCCCCTTTTGCCAAGGGAGCTCATCTATGCCAACCACACTGATTTTCGGAGCCAGCCGCGGGCTGGGCCGCGCCTTTACTCACCACGCCCTGAGCCAGGGTCACCGGGTCGTTGCGCTGGTACGCAGCCCCGAGATGGCCACCGAACTGAGTGCGCTGGGAGTTGAGGTGATCGAAGGGGATGCGCTGGAGCCGGCTGCGGTGCAGCAGGCATGTGCCCGGGCGGGGTTAGATGCACAGGTCGTATCTACACTGGGCAGCTTCCGTCAGGCCGCGCCGGTGGACTATCAGGGCAACCGTCATGTGATCGATGCCATGGAGCAGGCAGGCCTGAAACGGCTGCTGCTGGTCACCTCCCTCGGCTGTGGCGACAGCTGGCAGTATCTGCCGGAGCGGGCACGCGCCGCCTTCGGTCACGAGGTACGTCTCAAGAGTCTGGCGGAGAGCTGGCTGCAGACCAGCGCCCTCGCATGGATCATTCTGCGCCCGGCGGGCCTTCAGGATGGCGACGCCACCGGCCGTGCCGAGCTGAGTCAGGGCAAGGAGGTACACGGACTGGTACGCCGCGCCGATGTGGCCGCCCAAGGGCTGCGTCTGCTGGCGGATGAGACTGCTGTGGGGCAGATCTACGCCATCGGGGATCCCACGCTCCAGCGTGGCTAAAGCAGCAGTAAAACCGCTTAACCCCACCACATAACAAAACGGTCAGCCCAAGGGCTGACCGTTTTCACTTTACCGCACACGCTATCTCTCGGGCGCTTGCCCTATCCCGTTTAACCGGCGGTCGTTTCACCCTGCACGACTGACGGGCGAGCAACCGGCAACGACTGCTGCCGCCAGCGCAGCAACAGGCACGCCAGCACGCCGTAGAGCAGCGCCAGTCCCCACAGCTGCCACCAGTAACGGGAAACCTGGGCGAAGTCGGCCCCCATCTGGTTAAGGCGCAGAAAACCCTCAATGGCTGGGATAGTGGGCACCCACTGAGCCAGCCAGTTGAGGGGGGCCGGGATCAGCTCCAGTGGCCAGATAAAGCCCGCCAGAAAGACCAGCGGCAGGGAGGAGATCAGAACCACCTGAGTAGGCAGATCACGCCGGGTAAAGAGGGCACCCAACACAATCCCGAACCAACATGTGGCCAGCAGGAACGGCAGGGCAAACAGCCAAAGCTGCACCGGATCTGCATGACGAGCGATATTGTAGTGATCGAAGCAGAAGCCGAGGAAGTAGCTCACCGGCAGCAGGAACAACCCAGCCAGCACAAGAGTTCTGGCCAGCAGCAGCGGCAACACCGGCGCGCTTTGCCAGTAACCATGCTCACCGCGACAACTGCGCTGGTTCTGGGTCGCCCCTAGGATCCCCGCCCCCATCAGCAACACCTGATGGAGGATCAGCACGAACACCGCCGGCACCACGTAGTTCACATAACCCATGGTGGGGTTGAACACCGGCACCACGTTGAGGGCCACCGCATTCCAGCCCATGGCCGCTTGTGGCAGCGCCTCGCCGTGGCTCAGCAGCCGCGCCACCTTCACCTGCGCGGCGAGAGTGCCACCGGCCTGCGCCAGTCCTTCGGCAATGGTGCCGTAGACCAGAAAGTAGGAGGCATCACCGGCATAGCTCAGGGTGACGCTCTTGCCCAGCATCAGGTCCCGATAGAAGTGGTTGGGGATGTGCAGGATCCCGCTCGCCTCCCCGGCCATCATCAGCTGGCGCGCCTCGGCCAGCGAATTGGCCCGCGCAACCAGCTTCACCTGCGGCGTGGCATCGGCCATAAACTCCAGCTGACGGGACAACTGACTGCCATCGTCGTTGACCACCACTACCGCCTCTTCCCGTGGCAGCTGATGCAGATAGGGCTGGGGATAGAGAAACGAGTAGAAGATCACCCCGCCAAACAGGGTCAGCATGATGGCTCGATCCGCCAGCAGGGTGCGTAGCTCGAGGCGCAACAGATCGACAAATCCCAGCATCACTCAGGCTCCTTTTCAGCGACTGCCACTGCGGCTGATTGACGTGCCAGCTCGGCCTGCTGCTTGTAACGGCGCACCACCAGCAGCAAGGGGAGCAGGAACAGCAGCAGAGCCCCCAGTTGCGGCAGCGCCGATGCGAGGGGCAGACCGTAGTTGCTCTGACCAATCTGCAGCTCGACATAGTGAGAGACCGGCAGCAGGCTGCGCCAGAAGCGGGCGAAATCCCCCATGGCACTCACCGGAAAGGTGACTCCCATAAAGGCAAAACCGGGCGCAGTGTAAGCCCCCGCCAGCGACAGAGCGCGGGCCGGATCCCGGATAATGCCGTAGAAAAAAGCCCCCATGGTGACGCAGGCGGCCGAGGCGAGCCCCAGCCCCACCAGCAATACCAACCAGCTACCGTGCATGGGATAGGAGAAGCCCTTGAACAGCAGCAGCGTCCAGACAATCCCCCACCCCCAGCCAATCAGCACGTGGGGCAGCAGGGTGCGCCAGAGGCCGAACCAGACACCGCACGTGGTCCAGTCCAGCCCCAGCCGATCGGTACGGGCCAGCGCATTGAGGCCGAACAGCACCACCAGGATCTGCCACACCGCGGGCAGAATGGCACTCAACAGAAATTGGGCGTAGCTGGAGTTGAGGTTATAGAGCGCAGTCACCTGACTGCTGATGGGCACCGACTGCCCGAGAGCGCCGGGCAGCGCCTTGCCATCGGCCATCGCCTCCAGCACGCCGACCTGACCGTTAAGGGTGCCTACCACCTGCGCCAGCGCCGAGTTGACCAGCTTGGCGATGAGGATAAACTGGCCGTTGTTGAACACCGTCACCTGCGGCTGGGTGCCCTGACGGGCATCCCGCTCCAGATGGTTGGGGATCACCACCAGCGCATAGATATCGCCACCGCGCAGGGCTCGGGCACCGGCATCGATGGAGTCAAACTGTTGCGCCACCTTGAGCCCGGCCGAGCCATCCAGCGAGAAAGCGAGCTGGCGCGAGAGCACGCTGTGGTCGAGATCCACCAGCCCTACCTTGAGGTCGCGGGCCAGCCCTGTCGAGAAGATCCAGCAGAGGATCCCCATCAGCAGCAGCGGCACCCAGCTCATCAGGGCACGACTGAAGGGATCCTGCCACAGCAGCCGAAATTCACGTCCCATCAGAGTTCAACCAGCACACTCATGCCAACCCGCAACCCCTCAACCGGTTGCAGCGGGCGAGCCTCCACCTGGAAGCTCTTCATGTCGAAGCCCTGACGGGTATCGGTGGCACGCCAGGTGGCGAAATCCCCCATCACGGCCACATGGGTCACCTTGAAGCGCACGGTCTGATCGCCAAGGCCCGGGATGCGGGCATCAAACTCGGTACCGACCGGGAAGCGGGGCAGCAGATCCTCGCGAACGTGGAACTGGGCCCAGGCATCGCTCATGTCGAGCAGGGTCACCACCGGGAAGCCTTGTGGCGCCAGCTCGCCGCTACGCAGCAGTACCTGACTCACTTCACCATTGTGGGGGCTGGTGATGCGGGTGTCGGCCAGATAGGCCTCAACCTCGGCAACAGAACCCGCCGCCATCTTGGCCTTCTCGCGAGCGGCGATCTTGGTCTCTTCCCGCGCCCCTTCCAACGCCATCTGGTACTGTTGCCACGCCATCCCTTCGCTGTAGCGTGCAGCTTGCCACGCGGTCCAGGCCTCATCGCGTTTTTGCAGCGGCATTACGCCGTCGCGATGCAGACTGGCCACCCGCTCATAGGTCTTGCCACGCAGCTGGGCGGCAGCCTTGGCTTTTTGCCACTGATCCTTGGCGGCAGCGATCTGTTGGGCTCTGGCCCCTTTCTCCGCCTCTTGCGCCAGCGCACCCGCAGCGGCCTCACCGGCCTTGGCCTGGCTCAACTTGGCTTCAATCTCGGGGCTCGCCAGGGTAAAGACCAGTTGATCCTTGGTCAGCTGATCGCCTTTTTTCACCAGCACCTCGTCGATGCGACCCGGTACCTTGGAGGAGACCGAGTACTGCTGCGCTTCAATCTGCCCTTGCAGATGCACCGGCTCCGGTTGATAGGCCAGCCAGAAGCGCCAGCCGAGCCACACCACCAGGATCACCAGCGCCAATGGCAACAACAGCGGTTTACCCTGGCTCATCTTCTTTTTGATGGGGGGATGGCTCATCACTTCACCTCGACAAACGGGCGACCCTTGACGGTCGGAAAAGACATGAAAAAAGGAACAGACAGGACCGGGATCATGAGTTCACCTCGATCACCTGACCATGCTGATATTGATTGAAACTGTTCATCTGGCCGGAGAGCGCCAGCAGACGGGCCAGCGACACCACATATTGATAGGCCGCCGCTGCGCGCTGGGTCTTCACCCCCGCCAGCTGGTTTTGGGCATCCACCACATCAAGGGAGGTAGAAAGTCCTTGCCCGAAGGCCTTGTCCCGCAGTAGCACGTTCTCCTCTGCCAACGCCTGAGTGGAAGAGAGGGATTGATACTCCTCCAGCCCCTGCGCCGCTTCGCGCCAGGTCTTCTCTACCAGCAACTCCAGATCCTGACGGGTCTTGGCCTGCAGCAGATTGACTTGCAGCTCGGCACTCTTGGCTGCCTGCACCGTCTCGGAGCGGCCATCGCGGCTCACCAACGGCATGCTGACACCCACCCCCACCAGCCAGTCCGGCGCGGTCTTGGAAGCTATCGAATCATCTTCATAGAGGTTGTAGTTACCGAACAGGAACACCTCGGGGGCATATTTGCCCTGCTCGACCCGGATCATCCCCTTGGCCTGCTCCTTCTTGGCACTGAGCAACTTGAGACCGGGGTGCACCTCCAGGGTCTGGCTCACCAACCCCTCGAGGCGCGGCAGATCCTTGTTGACGAACAGGCCGCTGCCCGGCTGGGCATTTGGCAACTTCAGCATGCGGCCGAGGGCCAGCTCGGCGATCTCGAGGCTGCGACGCGCCTTCTGGGTATCGATGCGCGCTCTGTCATAGGCCGACTGGGCGGAGAGGCGCTCCACCCTGGCGATCTGGCCCTGCGCTTCGAGCTTCTTGGCGTGATCCAGATGGTGGGCCAGCCCCTCTTCGATCTCCTGTTTGGTCTGCACCACCTGAGCAGCCAGCACCACGCCGAAATAGGTCTGGGAGAGGCTCTCGAAGGTGGATTGCTGCTTGAGCACCAGCAGCTGCTGCGCCTCGCTCACCTGCGCTTGGCGGATCTCCTGCGCCGCATCGATGCGACCACCGGCAAACAGCGGCCAGAGCATCTTGACCGAGCTGGTCACCACATTCTGTTTGGTCAGGGGGGTGACAAATGCGTTGGCCCCGACCCCGAACAGGCTGCCGAGTGCCAGGATCAGATCTTTCTGCTTGGCCAGCGGATTGAGATCGAGGGCATCAAGTTCAATCGGCTGATCAAGATGGGTATAGCTGGCCCCCAGATCCACCTTGGGCAGATACATGTCCTTGGCCGCCTCGCGCAGTTGCTTGGCCCGATCGACCCCGGCCTGCTCGGCAGCCAGCCCTTCATCCTGCTGGATGACCCGGGTCCAGGCTTCGCCGAAACTGATGGTTTGCGCCTGCGCCGACCCCAGCACGGCCCCCAGCAGACACGGCCAGAGTGATTTAATGAACCTTGACGTCATAGATCCCCAATCCGCTTTTGTTGCATAAATGTTTGGAGCATTTGCTCGACTTAAGCCCGCCATCATAACGCAAAGCGGGCCTGCAAGTGGACTGACAATTATGCAGGCGTCCGACCCGAATGGTACAGCGATCAGTCTCCGGCAATCTGGCCGTTTTTCAATAACTCCAGAATTTGCAAGCCTTGGCGCGACGTTTTTTTCAGAAAAAAATGGCTGACGCTCAAATACTAACCTTTTCTCCTGCCTAAAAAATGCGTAATATACGCCGCCCTAAGCCGATGGTAACCGTGGAATGCAGATAGGTCCCCACACGCTTGAAACTCCCTTGATTGTGGCTCCCATGGCCGGTGTAACTGACCGACCATTCCGTGAACTTTGTTTGCGATTGGGGGCTGGCATGGCCGTTTCCGAGATGCTGCTGGCCAACCCGGATGTCTGGGATACCCAGAAAACCCGGATGAGGATGGATCACTCTGCAGAAGGCGGATTGCGTTCGGTCCAGATTGCCGGAGCCGACCCCGAGATGATGGCGTTTGCTGCCCGCTACAACGTGGAGCAGGGCGCACAGATCGTCGACATCAACATGGGATGTCCGGCAAAAAAAGTGAATAAGAAGTTGGCAGGTTCTGCCCTGCTGCGTGCCCCCGATCAGGTCAAAGCAATTTGCCGGGCCGTGGTGGATGCAGTGGAGGTGCCTGTCACCTTGAAGATCCGCACAGGATGGGATCCGGATAACCGCAATGGCGTGGAGATCGCCCGAATCGCCGAAGATTGCGGTATCGCGGCCCTTGCCGTGCATGGTCGTACCCGTGCCTGCCTCTACAAGGGCGAAGCGGAGTACGACACGATCAGGGCGATTAAGCAGGCCGTATCGATTCCTGTTGTCGCCAATGGTGACATCAACAGCCCGGAGAAAGCCCGGTATGTCCTCGACTATACCGGTGTCGACGCCGTGATGATCGGCCGAGCTGCGCAAGGACGACCCTGGATTTTCCGGGAAATCCGTCATTTTCTTGAGACGGGCACCAAGCTGCCGCCTCCCGATAGGGAAGAGGTTCGCACCCTGATGAACGAGCATGTAACCAACCTGCACCGGTTTTATGGTGCATATCTGGGAGCGCGCATAGCCCGTAAACACGTGGGCTGGTATCTGGATGAAGAAGAGACGGGCCGAGAATTCCGTAAGCACTTCAATGCCCTGGATTGCGCAGACGCGCAACTTGAGGCACTCGAAGCGTATTTCGATGGATTAGGTTAACAAGATAACTAAAGAGCCGACCGAATATGTTCGAACAAACCCTGACTTCTGATGCATTGGTAACAACTACTCACAATCACGCTGCCGAGCCGACCCAGCGCCCCCTGCGTGACTCTGTGCAACAGGCCCTGCGTAACTACCTGGCCCAGTTGAACGGTCAGGAAGTGATTGATCTGTACGATATGGTTCTCTCCGAAGTCGAAGCGCCGATGCTGGACGTGATCATGCAGTACACCCGTGGTAACCAGACTCGCGCTGCCGTGATGATGGGTATCAACCGTGGCACCCTGCGCAAGAAGCTCAAGCGTTACGGCATGAACTGATTGCTGGCCGCGAGCCGCGACGGCGGTTCAAGGCAGATGCGAAAGGCGCCAGGTAGCAATACCTGGCGCCTTTCCTTTATGCTCTCCCCTCCATTTCACCATGACGACCCCGATGAACCGCACTCCCCTGCTGCTGATGGTACTGGTCACCCTGCTGGCCGCTGCCGGCTGGCTCTTCTCGAAAGAGGCGATCCGCGAACTGCCCCCTGCCGCCTTTATCGGCAGCCGCTTTCTGCTGGCAGCCCTGCTTTTGCTCCCCTTGGCCTGGTTGCGCGAGCTACCACCAACCCGAGCCCAACTGGTGCGCGCAGCCGGTTGCGGCACATTGCTCGGTGCCAGCCTGCTACTGTGGGTCACCGCCATCAGCCAGAGCGATGCGCTCGGCAGCGGCGCCTTTATCATGAGCGTCGCTACCCTGATGGCCCCGCTGGCCGCATGGGGAGCCTTTCGGGCCAAGCCCGGCCGCCACTACTGGCTCACACTGCCCATCGCCATCGCCGGTTTGCTGCTGCTCTCCAGCAGTACCCACTGGGGCGTGTCGCTCTCGCTGTTCTGGTTTCTGGCGGCGGCCACCACTCTCGGCATCCAGCTTGCCGTCCATCGCCACTTCGCCCAATCCATTGCCCCTACCTGGCTCACCTGTATCCAGCTGGCGATGACCGGCCTGCTCGGCACCCTGCTCTCCCTGCTGACCGAGCAGTGGCCAGAGGCTGGAGTCAGCCACGGCATCTGGGGCTGGTTTGCAGCGAGCGTCTTGATCGCCACCACATTGCGCTACTGGCTGCTCACCCACGCATTGAGCAAGATGACTACCGCCCACGCCGCCCTGATGATGCTGCTGGAACCGGTCTGGACTCTGCTCCTGAGCACCCTCTTCTATAGCGAACCCCTCGGCGGCGCCAAACTGGCCGGAGCCGGACTGGTGCTCGGCGCCCTGGTGCTCTACCAACTGCCCCTGCTGCTGCGCAGTGCCCGCCTCAAAACGCCCGTCTGATACGCGTCACCGCCCTGCAGGGCGGTGTCACCATTTCCCTCCTGTTTGCTTATCTTGTCCTGCCAATGCTGACGCTCTGTTAACGACATTTAACCCTTGGTATCCAGAGGGTTAAAGGGCATACCCCATGAAAAAATGCCATATGGCCAGCTTGATAAAGGTCACATTCCTCCCCCGCGACCCTCCCTATCATGCCCCCATCATCGGTCTGGACAATCCTGACGATGGCCACACATGGGAATAACAAGAGAAAAGACTATGCAGCAAACCAGCCCCCTCAAGACGGTCACGGTCAGCATATTGGCAACCGCCATGCTGATCTTTGTGGCCCAGTACCTGATAGGCAAACAGGAGATCAGGATCGGCATCGCCATCATCCCGATCCTGCCGATGCTCTTTGCCGTCATCATCGGCATGATTGTCTCCGCCAAACCGGTCAAGGATCGCATCCCCGGCTGGAAACAGCTCTTCACCGAAAAAGAAGAGGGTTTCTGCGGCAAGATGGTGGGCTTCAGCCTGCTGATCCTGGGCACCCAGTATGCGGGGATGATCATCCCCAACCTGAAGATGATCCTGAGCGTCGGCGTGCCGCTGTTCCTGCAGGAGATTGGCAACCTGCTGCCGATCCTGATCGCCATCCCGCTGGCGGTGAAGTTCGGCTTTGGCCGCCGCGCCATCGGGGCCTGCTCCTCCATCAGCCGTGAGCCGTCCGTTGCGGTGATTCAGGGCAAGTTCGGCACCGGTTCCCAAGAGTACATCGGCGTGCTGGCCATCTACCTGTGCGGCTCCGTCATCGGCACCCTCTGGTTCAGCGTGCTGGGCAGCATCGCCCCGCTCACCGGCCTGCACCCGCTGGCACTGGCCGCCGGCTCCGGTGTGGGTTCAGGCTCCATGCTGAGTGCCGCTTCCGGCGCCCTGATCAACGGTCTCGACGAAGCGCTGGCTCAGCAGGTGCTGAGTATCGCGGCTGCCTCGAATCTGCTCTCGTCTGCCCTCGGCGCCCTCTCCCTCACCTATCTGGGTCTGCCGCTCGCTGAAAAAATCTATGCCCTGACTGCCAAAGGAGAGAAAGCATGAAAAGCATCGTAATGGATATGCGGTTCGTCTTTCTGGCGATCCTGCTGGCCATGTTTACCCAGACCCTGACCACCGGCACTCCGCTCTGGCTGATGGGTGACAGCTTCGTCGCAATGTCACTGGTGGTGTTCGCTTCGCTGATTGCCAAACGCTATCTGCCCTCCTCCCTGCCGGCTTTTGCCTATGCCACCATCATCGGCATTCTCATCTGCCTGCCGGAGACCCCGGTGCGCGGCCTCTTTATCGACGCCGTCGCCAAGATCTCCTTCCTCTCCTGCTGCGTACCGCTGCTGGCCTTTGCCGGTCTCTCGGTGGGCGGTCAGCTGGAAGAGCTGAAGAAGATGTCCTGGAAAGTGATCCTGATCTTCATGATCGTCTCCACCTGCTGCTTCTTCGGCGCCTCGCTGGTGGCCCAGCTCGGCTTCTCCATCCAAGGGATCATCTGATGAACAACATCCACATTGAACCGGCCCTGCTGGCCCTGCGCGACTTCAGTCAGGAAGTGCGCCACCACCTGCACACCATACCGGAAGCCTCCGGCGTCGAGTTCAAGACCTCGGCCTACTGCCGCGAGCTGATGGCAGGCTTTGGCTACCGTCTCATCGACTACCCGGGCTTCACCGGTTTCCACGGCGATCTGGTGGTTGATCCTGTGCTGCCGACCATCGCCTTCCGTGCCGACATGGATGGCCTCGAGATGCACGACATGAGCGACGTTGCGTTCAAGTCAACCCACGAGGGGATGGCTCACAACTGTGGTCACGACTCCCATATGGCGATCGCCCTGACCGCAGCCAAGTTTCTGGCCGCCAACCGCGATCGCCTGCAGTACAACGTCCGCTTTATCTTTCAGATGGCGGAAGAGGATATGCGGGTACCGGGCGCCGAGAAGATGGTCGAACTGGGCTGCATGAAGGGGGTGGACGAGGTCTATGCCCTCCATAACGACGGCGCCATGGAGACCGGCACCATCAAGTTCAACCACGGTGTGATGTCCTCCTGGGGCTCAGCCTGGACGCTGGATGTGCACGGTATCTCCGCCCACGGATCCACCCCCCACAAGGGGCTGGATGCCATCCGCGAAGCGGTGCGGATCATCGAGGATATGGACTACATCGTCGCCAAGCGCACCAGCCCGTTCAGCCCGGCGGTATTTGGCTGCGGCATGATCAACGGCGGCACCATCCCCAACGCCATCGCCGACCATGTGCAGGCGCGCGGCACCATCCGTGCCATGGATGCCGAGACCGACCAGATCCTGAAGAACAGCTTCAAGGAGATCGTGGCCCAGAGCGAACTTCGCGGCTTCAAGACCAAAATGGTCTATGCCGGGTATCCGGCGGTCGAGAACCACGCCGATGCCTGCGCCCGTCTGCTGCAAGCGGCCGCCGACGTATTGCCCTCCGAGGGGATCAACGCTCAGGGTCAGCCGATGACCGGCAGCGAGGATTTCAGCTACATGGTCAACGCCTGCCGTAGCCGCAAGGGGGCCATGTTCTTCCTCGGCAGCGGCTGTCAGGCCAAGGGGATCTGCAACTACCTGCATGCAAACCCCTACTACCTCGATGACGACTGCCTGCTGGTCGGAGCCCAGATCTTTATCAATCTGGCGACCCGCAGCGCTTAATCCCGCATACCGATAAAACAACAAGAGAGGCCACGGCCTCTCTTTTTTTGTCTCTGTATTTTTGCTCTGTGTACGACAAACAACCTGCGGCTAGAGCCACGGCAACTCCGCCATATTGGCAGTCGGCGGCTGATTGATAAGGTGTAGCTGTACCGTCTCCCGGCTGATATGGGGGGCGTAGAGGTGGATAAAGTCGTACATGTAGTCGCGCAGGTGGGCATGTTTGCGCAGGCAGATATGGGTGGTGCTCGAGGCGATCAGGTGGTCGATGTTGAGGCTCACCAGATCCCCCCTATCCCCCTCGTCGAAGGCCACGCTGGCAATCACCCCGACCCCCATCCCGAGCCGAACGTAGTGCTTGATCACATCGGTATCGGTGGCGGTCAGCACGGTTTTCGGCGAGAGGCCGTGGCGGCTGAAGGCCTTGTCCATCTTGGAGCGGCCGGTAAAGCCGAATACATAGGTGATGAGGGGATAGCGGGCCAGATCGGCCATCGAGAGCGGCTGACAGTCGATCAGCGGATGACCGTGGGGCACCACCACGCTGCGTCCCCAGCGATAGCAGGGGACGGCGGCCAGCTCGTCGAACAGGTACATGGACTCGGTGGCGATCGCCATATCCACATCGCCGCTTTGCACCATCTGGGCCAGTTGGGCAGGCGCCCCCTGATGGAGCTGGATCGCCACGTCAGGGTAGCGACGGCTGAACTCGGTGATCACCGCTGGCAGCTTGTAGCGCGCCTGGGTGTGGGTGGTGGCGATACGCAGCACCCCGCTGGTAGCCAGTTGCTCCCCCAGCGACAGCTGGTTGATCTGATCCACCTGCGCCACCACCCCCTTGGCCAGCTCCATCACCTTCTCGCCTGCGCTGGTCAAGCCGACCAGATTCTTCCCCTTGCGGGTAAAGAGGGCGAGCCCCAGCTCATCTTCCAGCATCTTCATCTGCTTGCTGAGGGTCGGCTGGGAGGTGTAGAGCTTCTCCGCCGTCGCCGAGATGTTGAAGTTGTTCTTCACGATCTCGGTAAAGTTCTTGAGCCGGGCGATGTTCATCTGGGCAAGGGATCTCGCTGCTGCGGCCAGTGGAGCTGGCCTGAAAAAGAGAGAGCGGGGCTGGCCCCGCAGCTGACCGCCGACCATACCACAGCGCCGCGCGCGATAACCTGCCCCAAGTCAGAAAGCGGCGAGCTAGTCGCTGGCGAGCTTGAGCCCGAGCCCGACAAACAGGGTACCGATGCCTCGGTTGAGCCAGCGGCCGAGACGCTGTGACAACCGTACCCTGTGGCTGGCATAGACGGTGGTAAAGACCAGCAGGTGACACCAGATGATGCCGCCCAGATTGAAGATGCAACCGAGCAGGATAAAGGCGAGCGCCTTGTCGGGGGCATCCGGTGCGATGAACTGGGGCACGAAGGCGAGGAAAAAGAGCGCGACCTTGGGGTTGAGCACATTGGTCAGCACACCCTGCCGGTAAATCTGGCCATATGAGAGGGCAGGCAGGGTGGCCCCTCCCTCCATTGCACCCGTTGCCTGCTGGCGCAGCAGGGAGAACCCCAGATAGATGAGGTAGATGGCGCCAGCCAGCTTGATAAGGGCAAACAGTTCGGCCGACGCGCTGAGCAGGGCCGACAGACCGAGGGCAGCCGCCAGCACATGCACCATGACACCGGTGCCGATGCCAAGGGCCGCGACCGAACCGGCACGCCACCCTTGCGAGCCGCTGCGCAGCATGACCAGCAGGGAGTCCGGTCCCGGCATAATATTGAGCAGCAGCCCCGAGACCATAAACAGTGCAAGATCATGAATACCGAACATCATCCCTCCCCTCGTAAAGCAAAACCAAACAAAAAGGGCTCCGCAGAGCCCTCTTTCCTTTCACTCTGCGGCAGCTGACGCGTCATCAGCTGTCCCGCCAGCCATCAGGGCCGCAGCGCCTTGTCCGCCCGGGAGATGCCGCAGACACCGGAGCGCACCACTTCGATGATCTCGTTGGTCTGGGCGGCCGTCTTGATGAAAGCATCCAGCTTCTCGCTGGTGCCCACCAGCTGTACCGTGTACTGCTCGGGGGTAACGTCGACGATCTGGCCACGGAAGATATCCGCCAGCCGTTTCAGCTCGTCACGGGCCCCACCGGCGGCACGCGCCTTGACCAGCGCGATCTCCCGCTCGATATGCTCCCCTTCACTCAGGTCGCACACCTTGAGCACATCCACCAGCTTGTGCAGTTGCTTCTGGATCTGCTCCAGCACCCGCTCGTCCCCCATGGTGACTATGGTCATGCGCGACAGGGTGGGATCCTCGGTCGGCGCCACCGTCAGGGTCTCGATGTTGTAGCCGCGCTGGGAGAAGAGACCCACCACCCGGCTCAGGGCGCCGGATTCGTTCTCCAGCAGTACTGAAATGATGTGTCTCATCAGGTTCTCTCCGTCTTGCTCAGCCACATCTCATCCATGGCGCCAAACTTGATCTGCATCGGATAGACGTGCTCATCCGGGTCGACCGAGATATCCATGAACACCAGCCGATCCTTCATGGCGAAGGCCTTCTCCATGGCGCTCTCCAGCTCGGCCGGATCGCTCACCGCGATGCCAACGTGGCCGTAGGCTTCCGCCAGTTTGACGAAGTCCGGCAGGGACTCCATGTAGGAGTGGCTGTGACGGCCGCCGTAGAACATCTTCTGCCACTGCTTGACCATGCCCAGCGCACGGTTGTTGATGGAGATGATCTTGATGGGCACCCCGTACTGCATGCAGGTAGAGAGCTCCTGAATATTCATCTGCACCGAGCCGTCGCCGGTGACGCAGCAGACCACCGCATCCGGGTTGGCAAACTGGGCCCCCATGGCGGCCGGAATGCCGAATCCCATAGTGCCGAGGCCCCCCGAGTTTATCCACTGGCGCGGTTTGGCAAACGGGTAGTAGAGGGCAGCAAACATCTGGTGCTGGCCCACGTCGGAGGCAACGAACGCCTGACCCTGAGTCACCTTGTAGAGGGTCTCGATCACCTGTTGCGGCTTGATCTGGGTGGACGATTTTTCGTAGGCTAGACAGTGACGGGAGCGCCACTGATTGATCTGGTTCCACCAGTCCGCCAGCGCCTCCTTGTCGTTATCGAAGCCACACTCGCGGATCACTTCCAGCATCTGCTCCAGCACGGTTTCCACCGAGCCGACGATAGGCACATGGGCCTGCACCGTCTTGGAGATGGAGGTGGGGTCGATATCGATATGGACCACGGTCGCATTGGGGCAGAACTTGGCCACGTTGTTGGTGACGCGGTCATCGAAGCGGGCACCCACGGCAAAGATGAGATCCGCGTTGTGCATGGTCTTGTTGGCTTCGAAGGTGCCGTGCATCCCCAGCATGCCGATAAATTGCGGATGGACACCGGAGAAAGCCCCCAGCCCCATCAGGGTGGTGGTCACCGGCAGGTTCAGCAGCTCCGCCAGCTTGGTCACCAGATGGTCCGCATTGGCGTTGATAGCGCCGCCGCCCACGTACATCACCGGGCGCTGGGCTTCTACCAGCAGCTTGGCTGCCCGCTTGATCTGCCCTTTATGGCCAGACTTGGTCGGGTTGTAGGAGCGCAGGGAGACCGTCTCGGGATACTGGTAGGGGAATTTTTCTTTCGGGTTCTGCACATCTTTGGGCAGATCCACCACCACCGGCCCCGGGCGGCCGCTGGCGGCAATGTAGTAGGCCTTCTTGATGGCCTCGGGAATATCGCTCGCCTTCTTGCACAGGAAGCTGTGCTTCACCACCGGGCGGGAGATACCGATCATGTCGGTCTCCTGGAACGCATCCTCACCGATCATGCTGGTCGGCACCTGGCCGGAGAGGATCACCAGCGGAATGGAATCCATATAGGCGGTGGCAATACCGGTAATGCAGTTGGTCGCTCCCGGGCCTGACGTTACCAGCACAGTCCCCACCTTGCCGGTGGAACGGGCGTAACCGTCAGCCATGTGAACCGCGGCTTGCTCGTGCCGCACTAAGACATGCTCCATCTTGCCGTTTTCGAAGAGAGCGTCATAGATGTCGAGCACTGAGCCACCAGGGTAGCCGAAGACGTGCTCAACTCCCTGATCTTCCAGCGCTCTAACCACCATCTGGGCGCCTGATAACATCTCCATGATAAAGCCCTCCAGGCTTTGCTCCGTTTAGCGAATCCCGCCGACGATGCCGTGCTTCCCGGCACGGCCCGATCCGTTTCTTGTTGTTATCTGAATGCAGATCGGCCCAATTCAGCCCCGTCGACAGTAGAACAAAAGGATTTTTCCGTCATTCACCCGAAAATAGGGTGAAAAACCAACTTAACCCGCTTCATAACGCTTGTCCACGGCTTTATCTGACCAGAACAGTCATACATTTCAACCGGCTATTAACATTCAATGACTTGCCGTAGCGACCATGAGACAAAAGGGAAGGAAGTCGGGGAATGGCCAGCGGATCATTCCGCTGAGGGGAAAAACAGCCACAAAAAAGCCCACCGCTCAGCGGTGGGCTTGATGCCGAATGATGACTCAGTTCTCCTGATCCGGCTCCGCCAACCAGATCTGCTGATCCGGATCGGTCTCTTCACTGACCGAAATGCTGACACCCATATCGAGCAACTCGTGCAGGGTGAGATTGTCAGCCAGGTTCATGACTTCGCCGTTTTCATTGGTAAAGCGCATTTGCTCCGTCCTCTCCTTGGTGGGATCGCCTTTCAGTCTAGTCAACAACGCTCACTTGCGATAACCAGCAACTGGATAAACAGTCGCCCCCATCCAGCTCGCTCAGGCGATCACTCACCTCCTCCGGAAACAGGGTGCGAGCCCAGAGCCGCCGCGACAGAGAGGCCACGCTCTCGTCAGCGCCCGCCGCCAGCCAGCGGGCCAGCTCCACCGCCACATCGGGGTAGCAAACCGCCCCTGGCGAGGCGCTGTCGAGCCAGGTACGCACCAGATTGGCATCGAGCACATCCATCAGGGTCGCCAGCCCCATCATCTCGAGCGTCTTGCCGTTGGTCAGCTGCTCGAACTGGCCGCCGAGGGGTTTGACCAGCAGCTTCTTGCCAAGAGTGAGCGCCTCGGAAGCCAGCTCGAAACCCGCGTTGGAGATGACGCCGCGACAACCGGCCAGTACGGCGATAAACCCGTGCCGCGATGGCGGTTCGAAGCGCAGGTTGCGCCATTGGCTGGAGGTACGAATGGCGGGGTGAAAGCAGACGAAGCGCTGCTGACCAAAGCGCGACAACAGGGCGGCGATCGCCTCGGTCTGCTCGAATGGCAGATAGACCAGGATCTCGCCGTTATCCGGCGCAGCGGCGATAGGGTCGATCACCGGCGGCAGCAAGGGATGACCGAAGTGAAACCAGTGCAGCCCGAGCGGCTGATCCACAGGAGCAAAGTGGCGCATCAGCTGGCGGCTGACCCCATCCTCCCCCCAACGCGGTATGGGCCAGTTGAAGCTGGCCTGATGACTGACGGTGAGGCTCGGCTTGCCATAGCGGCGGGCAGAGTGGGCGGTCAGCGGCTCAAAATCGCTCACCACCAGATCGTATTCGCTGCAATCGAGAGACCGCAGATCCCGCCAGAAGGTGAGCGGCGAGGCGGCCTGCAGGGTGCGCCACGGAGAAACTCGCCCCTCGTGACTGACAAAAGTGAGGCCGGGAAAGGCGCGGTAGGCGCCGAACTCCTCCATGTCGAAGTAGCGGTCGGCGGGGCGGCCGCTAAAGAGATAATCCACCTCGACCCCTGCCGTGCGCAGCGCCCGCGCCAAAGTGCGACTGCGACTGATATGACCGTTGCCGGTGCCTTGCACCCCAAACAGTATCCTCATGAGTGGCTCCAGCCGAGCGCCAGCACGGCGCAACCGCCCCCCAGCAGGGCACCGGCCACCAGATCGCTCAGGTAGTGTACCCCGAGCAGCAGCCGGGATGCTCCCACCAGCGCCGCCCAACCAAACAGCAGGGGTGCCCAGAGCGGAAAGCCGGTGGCCAGTATGGTGGCCATCAGAAAAGCGGCGGCGGTGTGGCCGGAGGGGAGGCTGTAACGATCGGAGGGGGTGATAAAGACCGGCAAGCCGACCGGCCGTTGCCGTTTCAGGCTGTTTTTCAGCAGCAGATAGAGGGGCAGTTCGATGACGAAGGCAAGTAGCGCCAGTCGCACCAGCTCCCGCTCTGCTTCCCCCTGCCACCAGAGCAGGGCGGCCAGCACGACGTAAAGCGGGCCATCACCGGTACGGGAAATGAGACGACTCACCCTCGCCTGCTGCCGGTTGTAGCCGTGAAGCAGGCAGACCCGGCACACCTGCAGGTCCCATTGCTGGATCTTGTTCATATCCCCTCCTTCCCTGAATTCTGCTTGCAGAGTAAGAAAGCGGGATGACGTTACGTTGAACAAGGGATAACAGATTTATGAAAAAAGGGCCGAATGGCCCTTTTTAATCTCGATGTTGCAGCAAAATCAGTGGCTGCCGCGCAGACCGGTCTCCATCAGACGGCAGTTGTGGTCCGCCAGACGGGCCATGAAGTGCTCATCCACTTTCAGGCCAAACACCTGCTCGTAGAGATCTTTCATCACGAATGGCTGCCACATCATGCTGAGGAAGGAGATCTTCAGCATGTCGGGATCCAGATTGTCACCCAGCTCGCCGTTGGACTTCATTGTTTCCAGCAGGGCATCGAACTGCGGCAGCTGGCGTTCCAGCAGGCGGTTCAGCACAAAATCCCGGCCCGGGCTCTTCTCGGTCGACAATGCGCTGGAGATGGCAGAGGTCAGCTCGCTGTTGGGCGCCATCACCTGATAGTAGGTGTTGAGCAGCTCGTTGAGGCTGTGATTGCTGTGTTCATCTTGCCAGGCATGGTCGAGGGGCTCGGCGACATCGCCCAGCACCGCTTTGTAAAGACCCTCTTTACTGCCGAAGTAGTAGTGGATCATTGCCAGATTGGAGCCAGCAAGCTCCGCGATTTCGCGTGTAGTCACCTTGCTATAGGGAGTATTGAGAAAACGCTCACGGGCGGCAGCAAGCAACTTGTCACGAATGTCAGAACGTCCGACCGGACGACCAGGTCTACGTTTTTCCATTTAACACCTCAGATAATTCAGCCAATGCTGATAAGTCGATCTGGTTGTGCAGAGAATAGAGCACAGCAGGAATGACCAGATAATCGGTCATGGGCCGAATATGGGACAAGGAAATTTGCAATCCTTTACAATCCGATTAAATACGTCAGCAGATTGCCCCTGACCTTCCGTGTTGACACAGCATAAAAATCTCGATATTGGTAAAAGCGTTATCGACTGGAAGGAATAACAACGTCATGCGTATCGCCACCCCGCTACTACTAATCTCCCTAATCGCGTTAACTCGCGCGGGATCCTTGTAGCCGGGCTAAGGCATAGCCGGAATTTACAAAAACCCGTGCACCCTGCACGGGTTTTTTTATGCCGCCGCAGGATGCACGTTACCGAACTTAGGAAGAGGGAAGTCACATGTCAGATCGGGTCATCATATTCGACACCACCTTGCGTGATGGTGAGCAGGC
>NZ_JAAKNE010000070.1:0-22208 GCF_049170755.1 Aeromonas sp. 604176 | reverse complement strand
CACGCCGCCCCCGATGTGACGCTCGAGCAGGATCTGCTGCGCCGGGATCTCACCATCAACGCCATCGCCGAAGATGATCAGGGCCAGCTTCACGATCCCTACGGTGGCATCGAGGATTTGGAAAAACGGCTGCTGCGCCACGTCTCCCCCGCCTTTGCCGAAGATCCGTTGCGCATCCTGCGGGTTGCCCGCTTCGCCGCCCGCTTCCACGCTCAGGGCTTTACCATAGCGCCGGAAACTCTCGCCCTGATGAGCGAGATGACGGCCGCTGGCGAGCTAACCCACCTCACGCCGGAGCGAGTCTGGAAGGAGCTAGAGAAGGTGCTGCTGGGGCCAACCCCGCAGATCTTTATCGAGGTGCTGCGCCAGTGCGGCGCCCTAAAGGCGCTCTTCCCCGAAATCGACGCTCTGTTCGGCGTCCCCGCCCCGGCCAAGTGGCATCCGGAGATCGATACCGGCATCCACACCCTGATGGTGCTGGAGCAGGCGTGCCGGATCTCCCCCGAGCTGACAGTCCGCTTTGCCGCCCTCTGCCACGACCTTGGCAAGGGAGTGACCCCCAAGGAGTTCTGGCCCAGCCATCACGGTCACGGCCAGAAAGGGCTGCCGCTTATTCGCGCCCTGTGCGAGCGGTTCCGGGTACCCAATGAGTGCCGGGATCTGGCGCTGCTGGTGAGCGATCTGCACACCCACATCCATATTGCCTTTGAGCTCAAGCCCGCCACCCTGCTCAAAGTGTTCGACAAGGCTGATGCCTGGCGTCGCCCCGAGCGCTTTGCCCAGTTGCTGGATGCCTGCCGCGCCGACTTCCACGGCCGCACAGGTTTCGAGGAGCGGGTCTACGCCGAGCCGGACTATGTGGCCGAAGCGCTGGCTGCCGCCCAGGCAGTGCCGGTGAAAGAGATAGTGGCGGCCGGTTACAAGGGAGAAGAGATCAAGGAGCAGCTCGCCAAAAAGCGCACTGATGCCATTAGCCGCATCAAGGATGAGTGGACCTTTATCGAGGAGTAACCTCGGCCCCATAACAGACGGCCGCCCTGATGATGAGCTCCGCAAGGAGAGCATCGCCAGGGCGGCCGTTTTGCATCCAAGTTTATATGTAAGGGGGCGCTAACCCCTGCTGGTGCCGTTATGCAGGACCAATTCGCTCCATCAGGCTCATATGGGATGAGCCATCGTGGCGCTTGAGATTCTGGCGATACTCGAACTGGCGCTGGCTCTCCTGCTTGAGCCCCAGCATCAGCGAATAGCACATCGCCAGCATGATCACCGAGAAGGGCAGCGCCGCTATGATGCTGGCCGCCTGCAAGGCTGCCAGGCCGCCAGAGACCAGCAGGATAGCAGCAACCAGCCCCTGCCCCAGACCCCATACGGCGCGGTGCAGTACCGGCGGCTCCTGATCACCGATGGAGAGCAGAGTGGTGATGACCAGCGTGCCCGAGTCACTGGAGGTGATGAAGTAGGTGCAGATGAGCAGGGTCAGCACGGCCTTGGCGATCCAGCCGAAGGTATCCCAGTGCAGCAGTTCGACCGTCTTGTAGAGCGCCAGCGTCACATCCTGATTGACCGCAGCGACCACGCCGCCACCGCCAAACAGCTCCAGATTCATCGCCGTACCGCCAAACACGGTGAGCCAGAACATGCCGAGCAGCGAGGGTACCAGCAACACACCGAGCACAAACTCGCGGATAGTACGCCCCTTGGAAATACGGGCGATAAACATGCCGACAAACGGCGCCCAGGCAATCCACCAGCCCCAGTAAAACGCCGTCCAGCTCGACTGCCAGGCCGAGGTGCCGTTGGCCTCGGTGTTGGTCCAGAAGCTCAGTTTGACGATGTTCTGCAGGTAATCACCGATGTTCTGTACATAGGCGTTGAGGATATAGGTGGTCGGCCCCAGCACCAGAAAGAGTGCGAGTACGAAGACGCTCAGCCAGATATTGAGCTCGGAGAGGATCTTCACCCCGCGCCCGACCCCGGAAACCGCCGAGAGGGTGGCGATCAGGCTGATACCGCCAATCAGCCAAAGCTGGTTGGACTGCGACACTGCCATACCGAACATCTGGTTGAGGCCGGTATTCATCTGGGAGACCCCCAGACCGAGGGAGGTTGCCACCCCGAACACGGTGCCGAACACCGCCAGCACATCGGCCGCATGGCCCCAGAAGCCGTAGATGCGCTCACCGAGAATGGGGTAAAGCACGGAGCGAATAGCCAGCGGCAACTTGCGGCGATAACTGAAAAAAGCCAGCGACAAGCCAACGATCACATAGATGGCCCAGGGGTGCAGGCCCCAATGGAAAAAGGTGAGGCGCATGGCGATCTGGGCCGCTTCCGGGGTCATCCCTTCGGTAATGAACGGATTGCCCTGCAGATGGTTCATCGGCTCGGCGATGCTCCAGAACACCAGACCGATCCCCATGCCCGCGCTAAAGAGCATGGAGAACCAAGCGAAGTAGCCGAACTCCGGTACCTGGTCGTCGTCACCCAGCCGGATGCTGCCAAAACGGCTGAACATCAGGTAGACAGCGAAGAACAGGAACAGGGCGACCACCAGAATGTAGTACCACTTGAACCCGGCAATAATCTGATCCTTGGCACCGACAAACCAGGCGGCTGCGGTATCGGGAACAAAAACGCCAAACAGTAAAAACAGGGTGATCACGGTGAGGGCCGTCATGGCCATGGTGGGGTTGAGGCCTTTCAATAGCCCTTTGCTTGCTCGCATCCAGCCTCCTTAGTCGTTGTTGAAAAAGTCTTCGCCCACATGATCACCGGCCCCGCCGATGGCGCGATAGACCAGTTTGCCGGCTGCCTGTTCGCGGTGATCCACCAGCGAAACCGAGGGCTGGCCGTTCACGGCGTGACGCTTGCCGAGGAAGATGGCCATGGGGACACCCTGATTGGAGACACCGCTGGTGATCCAGAGGCGGTTGAAGTCGTAAGAGCCGCCGATGAACTCCAGCTGGGCCAGGCCGGTATCGAGGCCGGTCAGATAGAAGTTCATGGCGCTTTCGTCAGGAAAGAGGTGCACCAGCACATAGGCGTAGCGTAATTCATTCACCAACTCCTTTAGGTTGAAAGTACCTGTCTCACTGCAAGAGAGGGGTAACTCACCATCATAGTGGTGTACCTTGAGGTTGTTGGGGTCTTCATCATAGGCAGGCTGATAACGCACAAAAGCCGAGGTGTCCGGCAGTTCATAGCGCACTCTAACCACACGTAACTCGGCCACCAGAGACTTGATATCCAGCTCGTCATTCATCATCTCGCTCCTCAAATGTCAGGGTGAATTCCGTGAAATGCCCGACAACCTAACACAAAATTGATTAGAGCAAAAACCATTACAACAAAAACAATATTGACCTTGTAACGAATTAGGCGGAAAATTTTGCGCCTCTCCATAGCCCTCAAATGACGCACACCCCATGGAAAAACATGATGAAGTACTGGTCGCCCTGCGCCAGATTATTCGTGCCATCGACATGCACTCCAGGCGCTTGATCAAAGAAGCCGGGCTCACTTCCCCGCAACTATTGCTGCTAAAAGGGATCGACGAGCTGGGACAGATCTCCATGCGTCAGCTGGCCGATCACACCAACATGAGCCAGGCCACCGCCACTACCATCATGGACCGATTGGAGAGCCGTCAACTGGTGCAGCGCGTTCGCAGCAATACCGACAAGCGCAAGGTTCACGCGACACTGACTGACGCAGGCCGCGCCCTGCTGGCCCAGGCCCCGACCCCGCTGCAAGAGCGCTTCATCCAGCGTTTTCAGGCGCTGGAAGCGTGGGAACAGACCCTGCTGCTCTCCTCCCTGCAACGCATCTCCACCATGATGAATGCAGACGAAATCGACGCTGCCCCGGTGCTGAGCGTCAGACCCCTGACCGAAGAGCAAGCTTAAACAGCCACAGAATGACAGACATAAAAAAAGCTCCCGACCGGGAGCTTTTGTCTATCAGGCACCGGAGATAATTACTCTTCCAGGCTGATACCGATATTGGAGACGCCATCCTGAGAGGCGAATGCTCTGATAGCCAGGATACGATCGCTGTCGCGCTCATGGGCAACCCGCTTGAGCAACTCGACCTGAAACTCCAGCTCGGCCTCCATGTACTCGTGCTCGTAGAGCTCCTCTTCTGTCAGATCCCGCTCCTCCAGCAGCTCGATAAAACCGGCCACAGTGCCAACGGAGGCATGGCTGGCATCGTTGGCCTCTTCGCCAACCCGGCAGATCACCGAGTTGTAGGCGCAGCCCAGTGCCACACAGGCATCCAGCGCCGGATAGGCGCCGTAGGATTCAAACTTGCGGGGATCCGGGATATGGGCTTCTAACTCTTCGAGAATGGCTCCCAGATTGACACGTGAGCCCTTGACGGTCAGATAGTTCCACATCTGATCCAGCGCGTGCCGGAAGGCATCTGCATTGCCAAAACCGGAAGCCTGGCTGAACAGGGCATAGTTGGGGTACATGCGCTCTGCCAGCGCCAGGGTGTAGACGGTCTGTTGCCAAGGCTGTAGCTCGGCCAGTCGCTTATAAAACTTGTCACCAAACACTGGAGTCGGATCCTTTGCAAAATGTGGGGCAGATTGTAGCCCACGAGGGGCGTGGCGAAAACGAAAAAGCGCCCTGGTCGGCTATGTTGCGCTGGCAACTCGGGTAAGATGGGACGAGAGCGGCATCTTGTCGCGCCGCAAATTCTGATAAGGAACAAGAGTATGAGCCAACGTACCCTTCTTTTGCTCAGCCAGGATAATGCTCACTACGAACGTCTGCTCAAGGCGGCCAACCTCCCTCATCTGCGCATTCTGCGGGCCGACAACCCGAGCGATGCCGAACAACTTATCGGCGAGGCCCATATTCTGCTGGCAGAGCCAGCCCGCGCCAAGCCACTGCTGCCCAAAGCCAACAAGCTGAGCTGGTTCCAGTCCACCTATGCCGGGGTCGACGTGCTGCTCGATCCGGACAGTCGTCGCAACTATCAGCTCACCAACGTGCGCGGCATCTTCGGCCCGCTGATGAGCGAGTATGTCTTTGGTCATCTGCTCAGTCTGACACGCCAACTTCCTCTCTATCGGGAACAACAAAGACAACGACTCTGGCAGAGTCACCCCTATCAGGGGCTCAAAGGGAAAACCATGCTGATCCTGGGTACCGGCAGCATTGGCCAGCATATCGCCCACACCGGCAAACATTTTTGTATGAAGGTGCTGGGCATCAGCCGCAGTGGTCGGGAACGTGCCGGGTTTGACCAGGTTTATCAACTGCCTGCGCTCAACAAGATGCTGGCGCAGGCCGATGTCATCGTCAGCGTGCTGCCTGCCACCCGCGATACCCGTCATCTGTTCAATGCCGCGCGCTTCGAACACTGCAAACCGGGCGCCATCCTGTTCAACGTCGGTCGTGGCAGCGCTGTACACTCGGGTGACCTGCTCACAGCGCTGCGTACCGGCAAGCTGGCAATGGCGGTGCTGGATGTATTCGAGCAGGAGCCGCTGCCCGCCGACAGTCCACTGTGGGGACAACCCAACCTAATCGTCACCCCCCACAACAGCGCCTACAGCTTTCCAGAGGATGTGGCCCAGATATTTGTACGCAACTACATTCGCTTTATCGATGGCCAGCCACTGGATGGCAAGATTGACTTCGACAAGGGTTACTGACCAACACTGCTCATGCAAAAAAGCCCCGCCAGTCTGGCGGGGCCTTTTCATTTCAGCTAGTGGCTACAGCGATTAACCGGCGGCCAGCTCCTTGCGGTAGCTCTTCACCTTGGCCAGGAACTGGCGACGCTCCTTGCCACTGAGCGGTTCAGCCATCGGCAGCTTGGCGGTCATGGCATTAACCGGACGGTTGTTGATCCGCAGCTCGTAATGCAAGTGAGCACCAGTCGAGCGACCGGTATTGCCGGAGAGGCCGATCTTGTCGCCCATCTTCACCCGCTGACCGGTTTTGACCAGCAACTTGCTCAGGTGCAGATAACGGGTAGAGAGGGTTCGACCGTGCTTGATGACGATATAGGTACCCGCCAGCGGGTGGCTGGTCGCCTTTTGGACCACACCGTCACCCGTGGCCAGTACCGGGGTACCCACCGGAACGGCAAAGTCGGTCCCCTCGTGGGGACGGATAGCACCAGTCACAGGATGCTTGCGCGCGGGGTTGAAGTTTGAGCTGATCCGGTAACGACTGTGGGTCGGATAACGGCGGAAACCACGCTCCAGGCTGTTGCCCTGACCATCGTAATAGTTGCCATCATCGGAGAGCCAGGCCGACACCGTCTTGCCCTGACTGATCATTTCCACACCCAGCAGCTGGCTGTTACCGGTGCTCTTGCCCTCGACTGTCTCCTGGCGTACCAACACCTTGAATTTATCGCCCTTTTTCAGATCCTGGGCAAAGTTCATCCGCCACTGGAACAGGTTGGCAATCTTCTGGATATGATTGGCAGGAATGCCAGCATTGCGGGCACTGACATAGAAACTGCCGTTGATCACGCCACTGTAACGCTGCGGCTGCCACTCGACCTTCTCGTTGATCATGGAGGCAGTATAAGCATCGTCACTGCGCGCCATCACCAGCGTCTGCTTGATGTTCAAGCGGATCTTGAGTTGTTGCAGAATGTTGTCCTGATCGATCAGCAGCTCTATGGTCTGGCCCGGTTTCAATCTGGCCAGATAGTTCTTGCTGTCCGCATCAAGTACCTTGTAGAGAGTAGTGGTAGAGAGTCCCAGATTGTTAAAAATGGCGGTCAGGTTCTCACCATTACGCACTCGGTAATCCTGCCACTGCGGTGCGGTATCAACAGGGATATCGTCCTCTGCCGCACTCTGATCAACCAGTTCGTGGTCTGGGATTTCGTTAAAATCGGTGTTGTTTTCGTTGGTTGCCGTACCGGCGGTATCAATGGGCAACTCAAGGCGAAGAGGCCGCTCCAGGATATCCCCCGGCGCTGGCAGCAATGCCACTGCTGACAAGGTCATGGCCGTCAGCATCAGCATGGCGTAAAAATGTTTGCGGGGAACCGGTGGTTCCCAATTGGCAGCCTGTGCTACCAAGGGACGGAGACGTTTCATCCGCTATCCTGTATTTAGATCCAAGAGAGAGTATTGCGATGTCAGTTGTGACAAAACCGTATAAAACTGTTTTTTGGACAAAACAAATTACAAATAGTTCATCACAATCTGCATGAACCTCACATTTTATGCATAACACGCCCTGATGGGCAGAAATGATCGCCTTTTTTAACTATTTTTTCCTATTTTTAAGAGCCGGGTCGGACTCGATTCGGCATTAAAAATTCAAATGTTGCGATAATTTTTCCATGGAGTGGATATGACGTTATCAAAACTGTTGCGCTGGATAATCCTTGTACTGTTCCTGATTGGTGCAGTTATGTTGTTCGTTCTTGAAGTCTCCACAGTCCGCCAGTCAATCCTTGATCAGATGTCGGCCAATCTGGAGACCGCCATCACAGCCCTTGGACTGGTACTGCAAGGCACCCTGCTCAATGATGATCAGGTGCTGGCCGAAACCATCGTCAATGCCATGTTCGATGGCGGTTTCGTCAGCTCGGTCATGCTGGTGGATCCGGATGGTCAGGTGCTGTTTCAGAAGGTATTCCACTCTACCCAGCAGAATGTTCCCGGCTGGCTTCCCTCGGTTATCGGCATGCCCCCCGTCAAGATTGAGCAAGAGTTGACCGATGGCTGGCGCATGCTGGGCACTCTGACCCTTGAGGGACATAGCGGCTACGCCTATCAGCATCTGTGGAATGCCATCAGTCGCACCGGCATAGCCCTGCTGGCGGGGCTCGTCGTATTTACCCTAGTCATCTCTCTGGTCTGCAAGCGCCTGCTGCAACCACTGGAGCAGATCAATGTGCAGCTGATCCGGCTGCGCAAACACCAGTTCAACAGCACCCTGCCCACCCCTTGGTTGCAAGACCTTAAAGAGGTGGCACTTTCCATCAACCAACTGGTCTCCGAACGCAAGCGGGATCTGCTGCAACAACGGCTCAAGATCACCCAACTGGGAAAACAGCTTGCCCCAACCATGCCACAGCCACTGCAAGGGCTAAGCCCGCTGCCAGAAGGCGGGCAACTGCAAAAATTTGTCTCCACACAAGGGGAAATCGCCCTCTATCAGCGTTTCTTGCCCAGCCAGCCCCTCGGTGCCGACAGCGATCTCGCGACCATCCAGAGCGCCCTGCAACAGTGGCAGCACTCTCATATAGAGGGGATCTTGCTGCCCCTCTCCCTGCTCAATCACCCGCAATGGTCCGAAATCGCCCCTCTGCTAAGCCAGGGGCGAGGAAAAACACTGGATTGGCGCTGGGATGTAGCCACATTCCCCGCCCACGGCCAGTCTACCTTGGCTGCGTTGCAGGAACAGGGGTGTGAGCTCGCCTTCAGCGCCATTCCCCTCAATGCGGATACCTTCAATCAACTTGACCCGCTCAATCCCATTTTTATCAGCTGCCAGCTGACCGATGCACCGCTCTACTGGAATCTGCTCTCCCAGACCATGCATGCCGCTGGTTATACCCTGCTGGCAGAATCGGGAGAGTGTAACGACATCGACAAACTGCGGACCTGGGGTATCGATGGTTATGCCAAGGAGGCGCAATCATGAAAAAGCTCGCCATGCTGTTGCCCCTGCTGTGGCAACCCGGCCTGATGGCTGAAACCGTCACTATCACCACCGGGGGTGAGCAGGGGATTTATCACCAGATAACCAAAGAATTTTGCCGTCTGGCCCATGAGGTCGATGAGCAACTTGCGTGCACATTGCAGAGCTCATCGGGTTCAATAGAAAACCTGAAGCGGCTGAAGAGTGGCGAGACCTCCTACGCCATGGTGCAGTCAGACTGGCTGTATCAGGCAAGCAAAGGCTTGGGCCCTTTTGCCACCCAGCCGCAACCTGAGCTGCGCGCCCTGTTTGCCACCCATGCCGAGCCCTTCACCATAGTGATCCGTGCCGATGGCGATATCACTTCACTGGAACAGCTCAAGCTCGCCCCCATCGATATGGGGTTGAAGAACTCGGGTACCCGCCAGACGGCGCTGGCCCTGTTCAACATCTTGGGAGCGAAAGAACAGGATCTCGATCTGAAGAGCATGGCCAACCTGCCGGATGCGCTCTGTAGCAAGCAGATCGATGCATTTGCACTGGTGATGGGACACCCTAACCGGATTGTGCTCGACACCGCCAAACGTTGCGCGGTCACTTTCCTCCCCATCGATGGGGCCACCCGGGATCAGCTACTCAAGGGTGTCAAATATTACCAACGCAGTCAGGTGCCTGCCCGCATCTACCCCGGCAATCTGAAGGCGACGCCCACCTTTGCTATTGCCGCCACCCTGGTTACCAATGCCACCATGCCGGAAGAGTCTGTCTATCGCCTGACCAAGGCCATGCTGACCCAGCAAACCAAATTCAATGAGCAAACTTATGGCTACGCCAATATGTTTCACCGGGCACGCAATAAAACCGGCCCTGTGCTGAGCATTGAACAGCATCCGGGCGCGGCGAAATATTTCGATGAGTTGAAGGCGGCGGGCAATCTATAGCTGACGACGAGGAGAGCGCAGTTGCTCGCTGGAGAAACGGGTCTTCATCGATGTCCACTGCGCCAGCCGATCGGCACTCCCCGCCAGCGTCCCTTCCCGCCGTGACTTCATGATCCAGATGCTTTTGGCATCGAAACTGTAAACGGGAATGAGATCGGTACGCTTGCTACCCGGCAGGATCCGGCTGTTGATGTTGTCGAGCACCAGTGGATCAGCCTTGGGTGTCGGGAAGTAGAGCGTCACCATGTGGAACTGGTTGTAACGCACCGCCTTGACGTAGGCCAACCGCAGCTTCTTCTCATCCACCCCCAGCTCCATCAGGGTGTAGTACTTGGAGATGCTGTAATCCTCGCAATCCCCACCCCGGGCACCGATGAACTCCAGCGGATTGGCCCAGTAATCCTCATCTCCCCACAGCTTGGGGTCTTCACTGTAGGTGAGATTGTTGAAGTAGTTGTTCACCAGCTCGATCTTCTGCTGGTCGGTTGTACCCGCTCTGGGGGTGAGCAAGCGAGAAAATGCCTCGGCCCGCTGGATGGCCCGGCCACCATACACTTCCTGCAGCTTGGCCCGCAGGTCCGGACTGGCAATATATTCGGAAAGACGCGAAGCCTGCACGCTGGCGCAACATAGCGCCAGTGTGCAGGCCGGGATCAACAACCATTTCATACCGGACACTCCATGTCAGATGCTGGAGGTCAGTATAGTCCGTCCGGATGAGAGACTCAGCCGCTAATCAGCGACATTGGGCAAATGCGTCTGCCAGTTGTTGCATGAATTGGGGATAACCATCCGGGCCAAGCGGCACCTGTTCACCCACCTCATCAAGCAACAGCACCTTGGCGCCAGTATTGCGTGCCACCGATTCGATCACTGCCGGTGAAAATTGCGGCTCGGCATAAATACAGCTCGCCTGCTTCTCTTCCAGTGCCTTGCGGATATCCACCAGGGTCTTGGCGCCCGGGCGACGCTCAGGGCTCACGGTAAAGTGACCTTTTGAACTCATGCCGTAATGGCGCTCCCAGTAGCCATACGCCTCGTGGAAGACAAAGTACCCCTTCTCATTCACTGCCTTCATCTGGCCGGCAATCACCTTGTCCTTGGCATCCACCTTGGCATCAAATGCCGCGAGGTTGGCGTCATAGCGAGCCTGATTGGCCGGATCCAGCTTGCCCAATTCACTTGCGATCGCCTTGGCAATCACCTTGGCCTGCGTCGGGCCAAGCCAGATATGGGGATCGACCCCTTCGTGATGATGTCCCTCATGCCCTTCATCATGATCATGGTTACCGTGCTCGTGGGCGGCATGATCGTGATCATCATGGTCATGGGAGTCATGACTATCCTGAGTCGCGTAGTTGAACAGCGGCATTCCCTCAACCTGAGTCAGGGCCAAAGCATGGGGATGATTGGCCAGCGGCTTGGCCATAAACCCTTCCAGCTCGGGGCCAACCCACACCACCAGCCCAGCACTGTTGATGCTGCGAATATCGGAGGGGCGCAGGGAGAAATCGTGGGGAGAGGCGCCGGTCGGCAACAATACCTTGGGCTCACTCACGCCGTCAGTGATCGCCGCAGCGATGAAGCCAAGGGGCTTGATGGTGGTCAGTACCTCAATGGCACGAACAGGCAAACTCACCGCCAGCAGGGCAGTGAAAAGCGCAATAATTCTCATTGGTGAATCTCGTCAGGGGGTGAGTATGTGATAATATAACAGCCGCTTTTTGTTATATTATAACTCTCACTGGCTGTAAACCCCGGAGTTGTCATGAGCCAACTGGTAGAGCTGAAAGAGGTCTCTCTCTCGTTTGATGGACGCTCTGTGCTCGACAAGGTCTCCTTTACCCTCAATAAAGGCAAAATCACCACACTAGTCGGCCCCAACGGGGCGGGCAAGAGCACCCTGAGCAAGCTGGTGCTGGGCCTGCTCACGCCGGATTCGGGCAAGATCACCCGCAGCCGCGATCTGAGAGTCGGCTATGTGCCACAGCGCCTCTATCTGGATCCCACCCTGCCGCTGACGGTGCGACGCTTCCTGCAACTGGGCAAAAATAGCCGCCTCTCCATCGAGGAAGCTCTGGCCCGGGTGGGCGCAGAGGGATTGCTGGAAAACCGGATGCAAAAACTCTCCGGTGGCGAGATGCAGCGGGTACTGCTGGCTCGCGCCCTGCTGGTCAAGCCCGAGCTGCTGGTGCTGGATGAACCGGTGCAGGGTGTGGATATCACCGGCCAGATTGAACTCTATGCTCTCATCGGCCAGCTCGCCGCCGAGTTCAATTGCGCCGTGCTGATGGTCTCCCACGACCTGCATCTGGTGATGGCCAGCACCCACGAGGTGATCTGCCTCAATCGCCACGTCTGCTGTCATGGCGAGCCGGAAAGCGTGGCGCGCCACCCCGAATTTGCCCGTCTGTTCGGGCGACCGGAGCAGGAGGTGCTGGCTGTCTATACCCACCATCACCACTGCGACGGCGAACACCATCATCATGAACCGCAGGCCCCCGTCATCCGCCTGCCTTCTCGCAACAACGCTCACAGCAAATAGCGCAAGCAACAGGACATTCAAGTGGACAGCTTTCTGTTATACGCCCTCGCGGCCGGTCTCGGCATCGCCCTGCTGGCCGGCCCCCTTGGCAGCTTCGTGGTATGGCGCAAGATGGCCTATTTTGGCGACACCCTCTCCCATGCCTGTCTGTTCGGCATCGCGCTGGGCATCCTGCTGCAGGTCGATCTCACCCTGGCGGTGGTGGTCTGCTGCCTCGCCATGGCGATGCTGCTGGTGATCATGAGTCGCAACCAGCAGGTGGCGACCGATACCCTGCTCGGCATTCTGGCCCACAGCGCCCTGTCGCTCGGTCTGGTTACCTTGAGTTTTATGGATAACGTGCGGGTGGATCTGATGGCCTACCTGTTCGGCGACCTGCTCTCGGTACAACCGATGGACCTGCTCTGGATCTACGGCGGTGGCACGCTGGTGCTGCTCACCCTGTGGCGACTTTGGGATCCCCTGCTCTCCATAACCATCTCGGAAGAGCTGGCGCGGGTCGAGGGGATCCGGGTCGACGTGTTGCGCTGCGTGCTGATGCTGCTGATCGGGCTGGTGATCGCCGTAGCGATGAAGTTTGTCGGGGCGCTGATCATCACCTCCCTGCTGATCATCCCTGCCGCCACCGCCCGCCGCTTTAGCCAGACACCGGAGCAGATGGCCGGCTTTGCCGCGCTGATTGGCTGTCTCGCCGTGCTGGGTGGATTGACCCTCTCCTGGTATCAAGATACTCCGGCAGGCCCCTCTGTCGTCGTCTGCGCCACCAGCCTGTTTGTCCTAAGCCAGTTCAAGAAAGCTTGATGCCGCGCTAGAGCGGCATGCTCTGGCGTGTCTCCATCATCAGCCACTGGCGTAACCGGCTGATGGCGGGCTCATGGGCCCGCGAGCGCTTGCAGGTAAAGTAGAAGGCATCCCCCGTCTCCAGCTGGTGTACCGGCAAGGCCACCAGCTGGGGATCATCGGGCCGCAGCATGTAATCATTCACGAATGCCACCCCCTGATCCCAGGCCGCCGCCTCCATCGCCAACAGCACATGGCTGAAGTGGTGCATCCGTGCCTCGTCCGGAATAACCAGCCCGCCGGCCTTGGCCCAGCGCTGCCAATCCTCCCCCCGCGCCTTGTAGATGGACTGCACCGAGAGCAGCGGCAACTGCCAGATGGCCTCAGGCCACTCCCCGCTGATCTGCTGCAACAGGCGGCGACTACAGACCGGAAAGAGCCGCTCCTGATAGATAAGATCGTGGCAGTAACCCCGTCCGTGGGGTGAGACTGTGATAAAGCAATCCGCCACCCGATCAGATAGCTCAGGATCTTCCGCCACCATCTCCAGACTCAAATCCAGCTCGGGGTAGAGCTGGCGCAATCCAGCCAACCGCGGGATCAGCCATTTCACCGCAAACGAGCTGTAGACCGCGAGGCGCAACCGCATCTCGCCGCCACCGCGCAGCTGTTCGCTGCTCTGGGCAATCTGGCTGAGCCCGGCAGCAATCCCTTCGAAGTAGCTCTCCCCCTGGGTTGTCAGCGAGAGCAACCGCCCCTGACGCAGCAGCAAGCGCTCACCCAGAAAATCCTCCAGCAGACGGATCTGGTGGCTGACCGCACTCTGGCTGACGTTCAGTTCCAGAGCGGCGCGGGAGAAGCTGAGCAGCCGGGCCACCACCTCGAAATATTGCACCGCACGCAGGGGAGGAAGCTTCATTATCTAAATATCTCATGAATGGTCATTTTTTATCATTTTACTGGATATCAACCGGCACGCTACCCTCCCCTCATCTGAAGTGGGAGGTGGTATGAATGCAGTAGGGATCGGCATCCTTTATCTGGTGCTGGGCAATATGGTGGCGGTTTTTTCCGATGCGCTGGTCAAAGTGCTGGAGCCGGATCAGCCCATCTTCCAGTTTGTCTTTTTCCGCCAGCTCTCGGCCGCCATTCTGCTGATGCCCTGGCTGCTCTGGTCATGGCGCCGCAACCCGCCGGTGGCCATCAAGTGGCACCTGCTGCGGGCCCATATTTGGGCGGTCGGCGTCTGCCTGATGGTGGTGGCCCTCACCCGCTTGCCGCTCGCTACCGCCAATGCCCTCTTCTATGCCGCCCCCCTGATGATGGTGCCGCTGGCAGTGTGGATGGCGGGGGAAGCGATCTCGCGCCAAAAGGTGCTGACTGCGGTTATCGGGTTTATCGGGGTATTGATCGTGCTGCGCCCGACCGAAGTGAACTGGGCCGCACTGGCGGCGCTCGGGGTAGCGCTGTCGATGGCGCTCAACAATCTGCTGATCAAGCGGATCCCACTCAAGCAGCCCATCGCCCAGACCCTGTTTTTCACCAACGTGCTGAGCATGCCCTTTATTCTGGCGCTGGCATTGTGGGAAGGGGGCGACTGGCAGTGGCAGATGTGGTGGCCCGCCTTCGGCTCCTCGGCGCTGATCATGGTCTATGCAGGATTGTGCGTGGTGGCCTATCGCAAGGCGGAGGCGAGCAAGATCGCCTCGGCGGAGTACACCGGTCTGCTGATGGCGGTGGCCATCGGGGTGTGGCTGTTTGACGAGCAGCCCGGTCTGCCGCTGCTGCTGGGCTGTATCTGCATCGTCCTGCCGCTCATCGCCATGGCGCGCAGCAAGCCAAAACCGCTGGCCGAGCCAGCGCTCTAATACTCAGGGTCTCCCCAGAAGCGGGGCGACCCTTTGCTGCAGATGGGGGACGATCTCATCTTCGAACCAGGGATTCCTCCTGAGCCAGAGAGTATTGCGCGGGGAGGGATGCGGCAACGGCAACCAGCCGGGGCCATAGTCGGCCCAGCTGCGCACCGTGTCGGTCAGCGATCCCCTGGCCGCCTTGCCCAGATAGCGATGCTGGGCATATTGACCGATTAGCAGGGTCAACTCGATATTGGGCAGCAGCATCAACACCTTGTCGTGCCAAGTGGGCGCACACTCGGGTCTGGGTGGCAGGTCGCCCGACTTGCCCTTGCCGGGATAACAGAGCCCCATCGGCATAATCGCAATACGTGATTCGTCGTAGAAGGTGGGTTTATCGACCCCGAGCCACTGACGCAAGCGATCGCCAGAGGGGTCATCCCACGGGATACCGCTGGCATGCACCCGGGTGCCAGGCGCCTGACCGATGATCAGCAGGCGGGCACTCTCGGCACCGCGGATCACCGGACGAGGCCCCTGCGGCAGATGAGCCTCGCACAGACGGCAGGCCCTGATTTGCTCAAACAACTTATCGATTCGCTGCATGACGTTGATAGTACCAGCATTTCCCTGTTTTCCCTCTTGTGGAAACAGGGCGCGCCCCCTACTATCGCCATGATCGTTTAATTTAATAAACGGATAATAATGAAAAACTGGCTAGGTACCGGCACCGCGACCCTCTCCTTCATCCTGTGGGGGATGCTGCCGCTCTATTATCAATTCATGCCCGAGGTCAACATGTGGGAGCTGATCTCCCACCGGGTGCTCTGGTCTGTGGTGCTGCTGGGTGCCCTGTTTTTGCTGCTTGGCCACAAGGTGCCCTGGGCACAACTGCGCAGCGAGCCGCGCCAGCTCGGCCTCATTCTGCTGGCGGGCCCCGTGATGTCCATCAGCTGGTGCATGTTCACCTGGTGCCTCACTACCGGGCAAGTGCTGACCACCAGCCTCGCCTTCTTTATGACCCCGCTGTTCAATATCGTATTCGCCGTCATCTTCCTCAAAGAGCGACTCACCCCGCAAAAGCATCTGGCGGTCGCCCTGGCGCTGGCGGGGCTCGCCTACATGCTCTTCTGCTACGGCCAACTCCCCTGGTTCTCCCTCATCATGGGGGCCAACTTCGCCTGCTATGGCCTTATCAAGAAGAAGATCCACTACGACACCGGCACCAGCCTCTATCTGGAAGCCATGGTGCAACTGCCCGTCGCGCTGATCATCATCGGCACACTGGGGTGGCACGGGGAAGGGGCATTCGTGAACGGGGATTTGGCCGACAAGCTGCTGCTGATGGGCAGTGCGCCCGCTACTCTGCTGCCGGTGGGGCTCTTCTGCTATGCGGTGGCGAGAACCCGGATGAGCACGGTGGGGCTGCTGCAATATATCGAGCCCAGCCTCGCCTTCCTGCTCGCCATCTACTGGTTTGGTGAGGCGCCGGACCCCATCAAGGCGGTCGGTTTCGCCTTTGTCTGGGCAGGTCTGCTGGTGAGCCTGTTGCCGCTGCACCGACTCAAGCGCCGCCCTCAGGGCTTACCGCGATAGGACTCCAGCACCTTGTGCCAGCGGGGATCCTTGTCCATCTGCTCGGCGATGTCGTTGAGGGTGGCATGCAGCTCTGGGCGAGATTTGGGCAGCAGGATATGGCGGGTATAGCTGGATTGGGGGAATGGCGAGATAAACAGCTTGCCCTGATAGTGGTTTGAGTCGATGAAAAAGCCCAGCGCGGAGCCAGGCACCATGGTCACATCGATGCGGCCGCGCACCAGCAGCTCAAGATTGGTCTTCACCTTCTTGGCATCGTGACGCTCCAGCTCTCCCCTTGCTGCCGCATCGTCGATCCCCTGATAGCGGTAGCCCTCCACCCCGCCGAACACCAATCCCTTGAGGGAGTCGGGTCCGCGATAGGTGATCGGCTTGTCGATGTTCGAGATTAGCTCGTTGGTGTCGCGCATCACCGGAAAGGTCCAGAGATAACGCTCGCGATGGGGATCCCCTACCCAGGCGGGATTGACCCAGACCACCAGGCCATCAAAGTCGGGATCCGCCATCTCCAGCGCCAGCCGGGCGCGATTGACCAGCCAAAGCTCGATTCTGGGTTCCCCCCCCAACTTTTCATTGAGATACTTGACCAGCTCGCGGCTCAGTCCGGCATCCACTCCGGTATTGAAGGGCGGATGCTGATGGTAATCGTAGAGACGGATCGTCTCCCCCAGAGCCGGAACCGACAACAGTAACCACAACCAGAACCAGACTCTCATCGCACCTCCTTGCACTGCTTTTGAGTTTGGCACAGAGAAGTACAAATGATAAAACCTCCTGACGGGATATCCCCGCACGCCTCTCCCCCCTCTTCTCGCTGGTTTATCTATATGGTGCGCACCGCCACCGGCCTGCTCTATACCGGGGTCAGCACGGATCCTCAACGTCGTCTGCGTCAGCACCAGAGCGGCAAGGGGGCTCGCGCCCTGCGCGGCAAGGGCCCCTTGACGCTGGCTTGGCAGCAGGAGGTCGGCGAGAAGGGGGCTGCCCTGCGCCTCGAATATCGCCTCAAGCAGCAGCCAAAATCCTTCAAGGAGCAGCTGATCCACAGCCCGGCACTCTGGCAGAGCTGGAGCCCGCAGTGGTTACCCGAAACGACCCGACCTTAAGGGTTACAGCTAAAAAAAGGCCACTCGATGAGTGGCCGAAAAGGGGAAATCAGGGAGCATTTCATAACTTGTTGCACAACTACAGATAGGTATTGTTGCGCTGACGACGGTGGCTGATGAGCCAACAGACTGCCAGCGCGACCAGCAGCCAGGGGGCCAACTTGACGATCAGGGCAAGCATGCCGCTCAGCAGCCCCAGTAGTACAAACACGCCGCTGACCAGCAGCATGGCCACCAGGGTAAAGCCGGTCAGCGCCATGACCAGCAACACTCCCAGCAAGATGAAAAATTCCAGCATAACTTGCTCCTTACGGGCTCTCTGTGCCGCGGGGCTGCCTTGCGGTCAATCCAGCCAGCGTTTCAATTCATAACGGGGCGGCATCACCAGCACCGCCAGCAGATAGGCAGCCAGTGCCAGCGGTGGCACCAGGATCAGGGCGAGCAGGGCTACCACTCGCACCGTCACTCTGGAGATCCCCAGCCGTTGGGCAATGCCGGCGCAAACGCCAGTCAGCTTGCGATGGACAAGATCCTTGGGCCAGGGAGTCATGGTTATACCTCCACCTTCTGCCCCTTGAGACGGGCCAGCTCGCGCTCTATCTCGTCATTGAGCTCCAGCTCGCGGAACTGGGCCTCCAGCGAGGGATTCTGCCCCAAAATGGCCGCCTCCAGCTGGGCTTCCAGCTGATCGACCCGGCCTTGAAAACCGTCAAAACGCGCCATCAGCTCATGCATGCGCTGGTTGTCCACCTGGGCGCGGGCACGAATGCGGCTGTGGGCTGTCTGCTCGCGCAGGGTCAGCAGTTTCTGCTTCTCCCGCGCCTCGGTCAGCTTGGCTGCCAGTCGCTCGCTGTCGGCGGTAAGCTGGGCCAGCACCTCGGCCACCCGGGCCTTGTCCTGTTCCAGCTGTTCACATTTCCTGGCCTCCGCCAGCTTCTCGGTGAGGGCGGCACGGGCCAGATCCTCACGGCCTTTCTGGATGGCGAGCTCGGCCTTGGCCGACCACTCCAGGATCTGCGCCTGCAACCCCTGCTGGTGACGCTCCAGCTGTTTCTGTTCAGCAATCACGCGGGCGGCCTGGGTACGCATCTCGACCTGCACCTGCTCCATCTCTTCGATCATCAGGCGCAGCATCTTCTCCGGCTCTTCACTCTTGTCGAGCAGGCTGTGCAGGTTGGCATTTATCACGTCGGTCAGGCGGCTGAATACGCTCATGGTCTGGCTCCTTGTTGATGGGATTGCTATCTCTTCCCATTGCATTACAAGAGCCGTGCCAAGAAAGATTATTGTTGTTTTACATATAGATGGGAATTTACCGAGGAAATTCAAGAAGGGTTTATTGGTGAAAATAGCCAACCAGGTGGTGATTTTTACCAATAAAAAAGGGAGCCTGAGGCTCCCTTGTCGATTCATCTGCGATATCTAGTCAAGCTGCGTGGCTGTGGCCCAACTTGCTGTCCAATTCGGCCAGCTTGGCCTCCATCCTGGCACGGCACACTTCGGAGAGCTCGCGAATGCCAGCGGCACCGTGCTCCTTGCTGCAGACCGGTGCCATCACTTCCACCAGCACTTCGCCGTTGTCCCAACGATTGAGGTCGATCTGACCGAAGTAGCTGGAGCAGACGATGGGCACCACGGGCACTTCAGCCTGTACCGCAGTGTGGAAAGCGCCCGCCTTGAATGGCAGCAGGCCACGCCCCTTGGAGCGGGTCCCTTCCGGGAACATCCAGATGGAGGTGCCGCGATTCTTGATGCGATCCACCACCTGACCTATGGTGCCGATGGCACGGGAGCGGTTGGAGCGGTCGATCAGCACGTTGCCGGAGAGCCAGAAGATAAGGCCGAAGAAGGGGAGCCACAGCAGGCTCTTCTTGCCCACCGCCACCACACCGGGCTGCACCGCACCGGTCACGGTGAAGATGTCGAAGTTGCTCTGGTGGTTGCAGACGTAGACCGCCGGGCCGACCGATTTGACCTCGTCGGCCACCGTCACCTTGACTCGCAGTCCGATCAGCGGGCAGACCGCGTGATACATGCGGGCGAAAACATAGACGTTGTTGGGATGGCGCGGACGAACCAGACAGAGCAGCAGGCCGAACAGGAACCAGAAAATGAGCAGCAGACCAAGCAGCAGCACACGGGCAATTTTGAGCATCGAACACCTCGAGTTTTAACTCGGCGCAGTATACTGATCCCCCTTTTAGCGAACAAGCGTTCGCCAAACAGAACCGACCACCCTCCCCGTCGCGCCACCCACAGTACTGCTCATCAATACGCCGCCGACTTGCCCCACCCGCCATTGGTCGTTAGGATGGCCCCATCTTGATGGACGGGGCGAACATGATTTTGCAACAACGGGTAGCGAAACATCTCCTGCTGCTGGTCTGCCTGCTGCTGCTCAATTGTGCGGCCCAGCCGCTGGCCCGGCTTGCCCTGCTTGATCAGGCGCTCAGCTGTCAGGCGCTACCCGTTCAGAACTCGACAACGGATCTGGGGGATGCCAAACCGGCCAGCCCGCAGCCAGGCAGTTGCCAGCTCAACGGCAAGTGGCTGAGCGCCGCCCCCCTGCTCTGCATCGAACAGCTCTTCTTTGCCGTGGCGGTGCTGATCGCCCTGCTGGCCCCCCTTTGGCGCTACACACCGCCACTGCCCCCACCCATAGTCATCTCGCCACCCGAACGGCGTCTGCACCTCACCCTCTGCATCTGGCGGGAATGATTCCGGCTCTTTGCCATTGGTCATGACTCATGTTTGCGAGACCATCGCCGCCTTCTTGCACCAACGGGGCACGACTGCGGCGTACTGAAAACAGATTTACGGCATGGCGTTGTTGCAGGGGAATACCTTGCTGCCCCGACGCAACCACGACGACTGCCGACTAGCTTGCACAAGGCTGGCCACTTCAGGCTGGCACTACCCGATTTTAAGGAGTATCCATGAAACCGACTCTGAGCGCCCTGCCCCTGCTGGCCTCTCTCTGCGCAACCCTGCTGGCTCCGACCCTGCACGCGGCCCCCTTCACCCCTGAACAGGAAGCACGCATCAAGGAGCTGATCCGCGAGACTCTCATCGCCAACCCCAAGATCCTCGACGAGGCGGCCGAGTCCTGGGAGAAGCAGAATGCCGCAGCCCAGGAGGCCCAGCTTGGCAACTTCATCAAGGGCAACAAGGATGTGCTGTTCAACAGCGCTACCAGCCCGCGCCTGGGTGCCAAAAACCCCAAGCTGACGCTGGTGCTGTTTACCGACTACAACTGCCCCTACTGCAAGCAGTTCGATCCCCAGCTGACCAGGCTGCTCAAGGCCTATCCGAATGATCTGGGGCTGGTGATCAAGTTGCTGCCGTTCAAGGGGCAGAGCTCCGCCAAGGCAGCCCAGTACAGCCTGACCCTGTGGCAACAGGATCCCGCCCGCTTCTTCGCCCTGCACGACAAGCTGATGAGCAAGCAGGGGATGCTGACCGAGGCGGACATCAACAAGGCGCTGGCGGCCACCGGCAATGTGGCACTCAAACCGGAGGGTAAAGCCACCGAGGAGCTGCGCAACAGCCTGCGCATTGGCACCCTGCTGGGTGTACAGGGCACACCGGCGACCCTGATCGGCAACCAGCTGGTGTCGGGCGCCATCCCCTATGAGGAGCTGGAGCAGCTGGTGAAGGCCGAGCTGGCCAGGCAGAGCTAAGGTCGGGGTCGCCCGCAGGGGCAGGAAGCGCTCGCACTGCGGCAATGGTGAGCCCTCAGGTCACCCCGTCTCCATGCAAAGAGCCCGGTATCACTACCGGGCTCTTTTTTCAGGAAGGAAAGGTGACAAACCAGCTCTATTGGGCGGGCGCCATCATCCCCTGCCCGAGCCGCCCTCTGGCACTGGTACGCTCGACTTCGTCAAGCACACCATCTCCATTCTTGTCCATTTGGGTAAAGAGGGCCTCATGATGCGCCATGAACTGTTCCCTGGTCGTGTCCTGCATCGGCCTCATGTTGCCCATATTCCCCATCTTGCCAGGCATGGCCTTGCCTGACTGCTGCATTGCCTCGTGCATCTTGGCCATGGCTGCCTCTCTCTCGGCAATCGAGAGGGTGCCATCCTTGTCACTGTCCTGCCGGGTGAAACGCTGCTCGGCTCTTTCCATAAACTGTGCCTTGGTAATGTCCCCCTTGATGAACATCAAGGGCTCATCGATGCTCTCATCGGCAGCGATGGCGAAACCGCCAAGCAGCACCATAGGCAGAAGATAAAATTTGAGCATGGCTGTCCATTCCTTAGTAAGGGTCTCGGTACGGCCGAGGCCAACTGACGATCGCCAAGATAATCCCCGGCGCCTCCTGTAGTGTAGTCCCTAGACTATTCCCGACAGGGAGACAGATCCCAAGGTGCCCCGTCAAGCTTTTCTGCCAGTGACCTTGCGTCCTATTCATGGCGATGGCGGGAGGTTTCCGTTAAAATGACGGGTTTTTGCCGTGCCTGATTTGCCAATCCCCACCATCAGGCACTCGCAGCGTGAATCCTATGATGCCAGTGATGCAGGATCTGCCATGAACAACTACTTTCGGGTGCTGGGCGTCAAGTCCAACGCCAGCGAAAACGACATCAAGAAAGCCTATCGTCGGCTGTCGAACCAGTACCACCCCGACAAGCTGCACGGGGCCAGTGAAGAAGAGAAAGAGCAGGCAGCCATCAAGCTGCACCAGGTAAAGCAGGCCTATGAAGTGCTGTCCGATCCGAAACAGCGGGCCGCCTTTATCAAGGATTTCAACA